>JANWKW010000112.1 GCA_025451135.1 Vulcanimicrobiia bacterium
ACGCCGCCTCATCCATCAGATCGACGGCTTTGTCGGGCAGGAAGCGATCGGTGATGTAGCGGTCCGAAAGACGAGCCGCAGCCTCGAGGGCTTCGTCGCTGATCTTGACGCGATGATGCGCCTCGTAGCGGTCGCGCAGCCCCTTGAGAATTTCGATCGTCTCTTCGACCGACGGTTCGCCGACGATGACCGATTGGAACCGCCGCTCGAGCGCCGAGTCCTTTTCGATGTGCTTGCGGAATTCGTTGAGCGTCGTGGCGCCGATGCATTGCAGCTCGCCGCGCGCCAACGCAGGTTTGATGATGTTGCTTGCGTCGATCGCGCCTTCCGCTGCGCCCGCGCCGACCAGCGTATGCAATTCGTCGATGAACAAGATGATCTCGCCGGCCGCGCCGCGGATCTCGTCCATCACGCGCTTCATGCGCTCTTCGAATTCGCCGCGGTACTTCGTCCCTGCCACGAGACCGGCCAAGTCCAACGTGATGACGCGCTTATCGCGCAGCAGGTCGGGTATATCGCCGGTGATCACGCGCTGCGCCAAGCCTTCGGCGATGGCGGTCTTGCCCACGCCGGGCTCGCCGATGAGCGCCGGATTGTTCTTGGTGCGGCGCGAGAGGATCTGGATGACGCGTTCGATCTCGGTCGCGCGCCCGATCACCGGATCGAGCTTGTTATCCCGCGCGAGCTGCGTGAGGTCGCGGCCGTACGCGTCGAGCGTCGGCGTCTTCGACTTGCCCTTGGGGGCGGGCGGCTGCCCTTCGGCGCCGAGCAGCGAGGTCGTCTGCACCCGGACCTTGGCCGGGTCGACGCCCAGGTTGGCCAGCACGCGCGCGGCCACGCCTTCGCCTTCGCGGATCAGACCGAGCAGCAGATGTTCCGTGCCGATATAGTTGTGGTTGAGCTGGCGCGCTTCTTCGAAGGCGAGCTCGATCACGCGCTTGGCGCGCGGCGTGAAGACCATCTCTTGCTGGACGGTCTGGCCGCCCCGGCCGACGATGGCTTCGACTTCTTGACGGACCTTGGCCAGATTGACGCCGAGCGACTCGAGCACTTTGGCCGCGAGGCTCTCGCCCTCGGAGATGATCCCGAGCAGGATATGCTCGGTGCCGATGTAGTTGTTCCCAAGACGCTGCGCTTCTTCTTGGGCGAGCACGATGCTGCGCCGCGCGCGTTCGGTAAACGGTTCCCACATGGACATGGTGTCGGTCTTTCTCCTAGCACGCCGGCGAGGCCGGCGGTATGTACTACTATCCGTTATAACCCGTTAAGGTTGCGCGGGTGACGGTCTGCCGCGTAAAGATGCTTCCTTAGAAGCTGAAGCGCAGGCCGAGGAACCCGGCGGTCGCCCCGTTGGTCTGGGTCTGCTTGATCAGGCGCAGTTCGATCGACGTGAACGGCGCGATCGACTTGCCGCCGAACACGGTCACCACCGGTCCGGTGCTCTTGTCGGTCGAGAGGTTCCCGACCCCGAGCCCGCCGCCGACGTACGTACCCCCGAATCCGCCTCCCGTAAAACCGCGGACCTCGCCGGTGAGCGCGTAACCGCCCCCCTTGACCAGGGAGAAGAACGCGGTCGCCTGGATATCGACCGGGACCTTGGGGATCGAGGCCGCGGGGCTGTAGAGCACCGCCCCGCCGGTGGACGACGGCGAGTGCGAGGTGTAGACTCCGCCGCCGATCGAGACCTCGGCCGAGGCGGGGGCCGCGAGGGCCAGGGTCAGCGCGCACGCGAGGAGTGGTAGGAGCCGCATGCACCGAGATGTTAGTCGTACAGGGGGCCCGGGCCTCGTCGCCAACCTGTGAGGATCATGCCAACCGTCGAACAGGTCCGCGAGTCGCTCGCGGTGGTCAAAGATCCCGAACTCGATATCCCGATCCTCGACCTGGGATTGGTCTACGATATCGTCGCCGAAGGCGAGAACGGCGAGCACGTCACCGTGACGATGACGCTGACCTCGCCGATGTGTCCGGTCGGTCCGATGTTCAAGAAATCCGTCGAGGACAACGTCAAGGCGATGGACGGCGTGAAGACCGCGACCGTCGACATCACCTTCTCGCCGCCGTGGGACCCCAAGACCATGGCGACCGAAGACGTCAAGGTGACGCTGGGAATCTGGTAGTCCGCGCGAGCGAGACGATCGACGGGATCACGATCGCCGCGCGACGATCCCAGTGCCAGAACATCGCCGGCCACTTCCAATCGCCGCCGATCAGGTGCTGCCCGGTGAATAGCCCGTGCGAGGCGCCGTCGATGACGACGACGCGATGGTGCGTGTGTGCGAGGTCGGCCTCCATCGCGGCGACGTTGCGGACGGGCGGCACCATCGTATCGCTCGTTCCGAAAAACGCGAGCACCGGGATCCGCAGCGCGCGCAGGTCTGCCGTCGGATCGTAGCGCTGCTCGCGCAGATCCGCGATCACGCCGTCGGTCGTCTCGCCAGGATCGGGTCCCATCACCACGTCTGCCCACGCCGCCTTGGGATCAAGTCCCGCGATCGAAGCGGCCAGCAGGGCCTTATCCGCGCCCCGAAAAGCGACGTCGTACATGACCCTGGTATACGCGAGCGCGGCGTCGATGTCGGCCCGGGTCGCATCCCGACCTCGCAAGGTGAACTCGACGCGATCCATCTCCTGTTGCTCGACCGAGCGCGACGGGCCCGACCCGAGCACGACGAACCGGACGTTGGGATCGCGACGCGCGGCCATGATCGAGATCCAGCCGCCTTGGCTCAGGCCGAGCAGGCCGACGCGCGAAGGATCGATCCCCGGAAGTGCGCGGAGCTTGTCGACGATGGCCACCGCGTCGCCTGCGTACTGGTCGAAGGTCGCTCGCGCCACGTGCGTCGATCCGCCGACGCCGCGCTTGTCGTAGACGAAGGCCGCGATCCCGTTCTGTGCGAGGGCGACCGCGTACCCACGGAGCTCCCAGACCTTGCGACCTCCATTATCGCTGCCGGGGACGACGACGACGAGCGGCACGCGTTCGCGCCGGTCGGGAAGATAGAGCGTTCCGGCGATCCGGACGCCGCCGACCGGTACGACCGAGTCTCGCGCTTCGTACGATGCCGTTGCGACCGCGCGTTTTAGGTGCAGGTCGACCGCCGGATTCCAACCCGCGTTGACGGCCGTCATCTCGTCGCCGCCGGGCTGCATCGCCAGCGCGAACGAGCCGTACAGGATTTGGATGCTCAGCGCCTTCCCATCGGAGCGAAGGTCTTTGATCGGCTCGCCATAGAGCGTCAGCTCGGGGATGTCGTACGTGCCCGCGAGCATGCCGTCGGGGTTCGCATGGATGTCGAGCGAGATCGGTTGGGCCGATCCGAGGCGCGTGATCGCACCTTCCCAATGACCGGTGACATCGGCCCGGGACGCGCCGGCGAGCGCGAACAAGAACGCGATGGACAGGACGACGAGTCTCATGCTATCCCTTTGCAGGCGGCCGCGCGATAAGGATACGTAGGGCACGCGCGATGGTGGCGTCGCTCGCGCCGATATGCGTCGCGAGGAGCGCGACGGCGGCGTCGATGCGGCCGGCGCGGAGGTGGGCGAGCAGATCGCGATGCTCCCGGTTCGAGGCGGTCACGCTCGACGAGATGGCCCGCGTGATGATCCGCGAACGCGGGTCCTCGTGCAAACGCCGCACGAGCTGCAGCAGCACCGCATTTTCGCAGCCGCGATAGATCGCTTCGTGGAACGTCCAATTGGAGTCGGGCCAACGCTCCCGATCGGGCTCTCGCGCGATGCGCTCGATCGCCCGCTCGGCGTCGTCGAAGTCCGCCTGCGTCAGCCGGGGAGCCGAACGCCGAAGGACGGCGGACTCGAGCAGGACGCGCGTCTCGAGGGTCTGCGCGAATTCGGCGGCGCTGAACGACGCGACCCGGGCACCGCGGTGAGGCACGATCTCGACCACCCCGCGTTCGGAGAGCTGCCGGAGGGCCTCACGCACCGGGATATGACTGACGCCGAAGTCGCGCGCGAGAGCGTCCTGACGCAAGGCGGAACCGGGAGCAAGCGTCCCTGCCACGATGTCGCGCTCGATCCGGTCCGCGACGTACCGTTCACGGGTGGCCACAACCCGATAATATATTATATATGTGCCTCGGTCAATGCCCCGCGGGCACTATGCGCCGAAGTCTGCGTCGAAGATCGCGGCGCCCGAGGTGGCGTAGGCGCAGAGCTTGCCGGCGGCGTTCTTGAGTTCGGCGCGGGCGGTGGCGCGCGTCTTGCCCACGTTGAGCACGTAGCCGTCGGCCGTCATCGCGCCGTCGTCGGGCGCGAGCGGGCGGACGAACTGCACGCTCATGTCCGTCGTCGTGCAGCTCTTGCCTTCCGGGAGCTTGGTGAAGATCGCGCACGTCATCGCGGTATCCAGCAGCGTCGCGATGATGCCGCCGTGGATGGTGCCTTGCGGATTGGTGAGCTTGGCGGCGGCCTTCGCCGCGAACCCCACGTGCCCGTCGTCGACCGCCGTGCAGTCCATGCCGAGCAGCACCGCGACCGGAGGCGGCGGGACGGCGCCGGACGCGATCGCGCGCATGATCTCGAGGCCGTTCACGCGTGCAGATCCATAGCGCGGGACGGTTCGGTCTGTGCCATAATGCTCCTATGCACTCCCACGAGGACCTGGTCGAATACGGGCTGCGACGCTGGCTGATCGTGGTCGGCGTGATGTCGGCGACCCTGCTCCAAGTCCTCGATGCGACCATCGTCAACGTCGCGCTCCCGACCATCCAAGGCAACCTCGGCGCGAACTTCGACCAGGGCGCGTGGATCGTCACCGGCTACATCATCGCCGCCGTGATCGTGATTCCGCTCACGCCGTGGCTACAGCAAGTCTTCGGACGGCGCCAATATTACGTCGCGGCGATCGTCGGCTTCACCGTCACGTCGGCGCTCTGCGGTTTCGCCCAGTCGCTCGACCAGTTGATCTTCTTCCGCATCTTGCAAGGCCTGTGCGGTGGCGGCTTGATCTCGACCGGGCAGGCGATCATGCGCGATACGTTTCCGGCCAAGAAG
>JANWKW010000113.1 GCA_025451135.1 Vulcanimicrobiia bacterium
CTGGGCATCGGGCGCATCCTGGTCCCGGCGCGGCCCGGCTTCTTCTCCGCCGACGGGCTGCTGGCCGCCGACCTGCGCGCCAGCTATTCGGCTCCGATCCTGCGGCCGTGTTCGGATCTCGATCCGGTCGAGTTGGCCGGCATCTTCGCGCCACTCGAAGCGCGCGCGCGCGACGACGTCCGCGCGCAAGGCGCCGAGGGCGCCGCCGTCGCGCTCTCGCGCGAGGCCGATGCGCGGTATCGCGGTCAGAGCTTCGAGCTGACGCTCCCGTGCAACGAGTATCCGCGCTCCATCGCGGCCGCCTTCCACGACGCGCACGAACGGCGCTACGGCTACGCGGCCCGCGGCGAGACGGTCGAGCTGGTCAACGTACGCGCGATCGCGACCGCGACCCTGGCGGAGAGCGAGCCCGAGCGCGGCCGCGGCCCGGCCTCGCCCGCGTCGGCCGAGGCGACGCGCCGCGTCTACATCGACGGCGCCTATCGGCGGGTCACGCTGCACGCCCGCGACGAGCTCGCCGAGGATCGCGCCATCCCGGGCCCCGCGCTGATCGAGCAGTACGACACCGTCACCTACGTCGCTCCGGGCTGGAACGCCCGCGTCGGCGGGACCGAACTGGAGCTGACGCGATGAAGCACGATCCGATCGTCGCCGAGGTGATCGCCGGCTCGCTCACCTACGCGAGCGAAGAGATGGGCATCGCCGTCCGCAACGCCGCCTACTCGCCCAACATCAAAGAGCGTCTCGACCATTCGTGCGCGCTCTTCGACGCGAACGGCCGGCTGATCGCGCAGGCCGAGCACATCCCGGTCCACCTGGGCTCGCTTCCGTGGGGACTGACGCAGACGCTCGCGGCGATCCGCGCGACCTACGGCGGGGTCGCTCCGGGCGAGATGTGGGTCGTCAACGACCCGTACCTCTCCGGCACGCACCTCAACGACGTCACGGTGATCCGTCCGATCTTCTTCGGCGGCGCGCTCGCGGGCTTCGCCGCCAACAAGGCGCACCACGCCGACGTCGGCGGCTCCGTGCCCGGATCGATCTCGACCGACGCGACCGACCTGTTCGCCGAGGGCCTGGTCGTGCCGCCGATGCGGCTGATGTCCGACGACGAGGTCGTGCCCCAGACCGTCGAAGTGTTCCGCGCCAACTCGCGCACGCCCGACGCTCGTTCGGGCGACCTGCGCGCGCAGATCGCCGGCAACGTGACCGGCGAGCGGCGCCTGCTCGAGCTCTACGAGCGCTATGGTGCGCCGGTGGTCGAGGCGGCCGTCGAGCGGTCCCTGGACGCGAGCGAAGCCCGCATGCGCGCCGCCATCCGTCTGCTCGGGAACGGGACGTTCGACGCGAGCGACGCGCTCGAGGATCCGACCGGCGCGCCGGTCCTCACGATCGCCTTGCGGATGACGCTCGACGACGGCGCCGCCTCGTTCGACTATCGCGGCACGTGCGATCAGGTCCCGTATCCGCTCAACGCCGTCTACGGCGTGACGCTCTCGGCGATCTTCTACGCGCTGCGCGCCGTCACCGATCCGACCATCCCGATGAACGAGGGCTGCTTCCGCCCGGTCGACGTCTTCGTGCCGGAGGGAACGCTGCTCAACCCGCTGCGGCCCGCACCGGTCGGCGGCGGCAACGTCGAGACCAGCACGCGCAATGCCGACGTCGTCCTGCAAGCGCTGGCCTTGGCCGCACCGGAGCGCGTGCCGGCCAATAGCGGCGGCACCATGAGCAACGTGATGCTGGGCGGCGACGACTGGGCGTTCTACGAGACCAACGGCTGCGGCATGGGCGCGCGGCCCGACGAAGACGGTCTGGACGGCATACAGTGCCACATGACCAACACGCTCAACACGCCGATCGAAGCGATCGAACGCGACTATCCGCTCCTGGTGACGCGCTACGAGTTCGCGCCGGACACCGGCGGCGGCGGCCGCTATCGCGGCGGCGACGGCCTGGTGCGCGGCCTGTGCCTCACCCACGGCGTCGCGCACGCGACCCTGCTGGCCGACCGGCATACCGTGCCGCCACCGGGCGCGCAGGGCGGCGGGAGCGGCGCGTGCGGCTCGCACACGCTGGTGCGCGGTGACGGCACGCGCGAGATCCTTCCGGGGAAATGCAGCCGCATCTGGCATGCCGGCGAGACGATCGAGATCCAAACGCCGGGCGGCGGCGGTTACGGTTTGGCGGAAAGGCGCCTGGCGGACGCGTAGGCGGTCGCGAGGGCGCTGAACGCCGGCTCTCGAGCGCTTTCCAGGGCGGCGTTCTCCTCGCGAATTCCGAGCAGTAGGTACGCCTCGCCGAGTTGGAAGGCCCCGGCCACGTGCCGGGCCGCGACGGCTCCGTTCACGCACGTCTTCGCGTCGCGGACCATCGACGCGACCGTATCTCCGACGATCGGCGCGACGGCGTCGATCGCTCGATCGATGTCCGGGGACGCCGCCGTTCCGCTCAAGTTGCGTCGCGCCCACAAGAGCTCCAGCAAGGCGAGACGATAGCGGGCGCCGGCGAACAGGGCGAAGTCCGATCGCGACGCTGACGACTGGAGCGGTACCGACCGGTCGAGATCGTTCGTACCCGGCGCGAAAACCGGATACTGCGCGCCGACCGCGGTCGCAAAGCACGGCGAGACGCCGGGAGCGCCGGCCGCGGCGGTCGCGGCGCCGGCGGCACTCACTGTGAAGGTATGCGTCCCCGTCCTTGGAGCGCCGATCGCCTGAGGATCGTAGGAATTGTCGTCATCGAAATAGGCGACCGCCGTCCGGCCCGTGCGTCGGTCGAACGTCGCCTTTCCGGTCATCCCTCCGGCCCCGTTGGCGCTCTTCGCCACGAAGTACTCGACCGCGCGCGCGGGTCCGACGGCGACCCACCGCGTGAGATGGATGCCGAACGGCGCGGGCCAAGCACCCACTAACGCTCCGACCAGCTGTGCGTCCTCGGGCGTCGAGCCCGTCCGCAACGCGGTCTCGATACCGTCGGTGACGACCCGCGCACCGCTGCCGTCGACGTCCGACATCTCGAAGTAGGGGACCACCCCTAAGGCATAGGTCGGGCCCAGGAGCGATCGCGCGTCGAATCCGCCCCCGGGGATCCAAGCGTTCTTCGGAAACGCACCGACCGCAGCCGGCGCGCCTCCATAGCAGATCGTCCGAACGATCCGCCACACCGCATCGCGGATCCCGCCGCTACAGTTCGCAGCCGCGCGCACGCGCGACGTCGAGACGATCCTGACCGCGCCGTTCGACGCGACCGCATAGCGATGGCTGCCGTCGGCGGTGTACGCGAGCACGGTCGAACGATCCGTCCGCGTGTCGTAGACGATGCGGCCGACGCGATCGAAGAACGCGCTAACCGACTTGTACGCGAAGTATTCGACGAGCGTGTGAGGCGCCGACGGCCGCCACGGAGCGACGAAGAGCGCGGGCGCGAGCGGCAGCGACTCGATCGCGGCATGCACGCCCCGCCCCGTCGCGATCGCGCGAAGCAGCTCCGGATGGCCTGCGAAGACGTCATATGCGACCGGCACCACATCGACGTCCGGGAGTCCGCCGGGCCCTAAGACCCCGCAGCACACGCCTTGCGGTAGCCACGCGACCGCGGGCGATGCGCCCGCAGATGTCTTGGACGGACCGCCGAAACAGAACGGCACGTGCGCGATCGGCGCGCACCGCGCCAAGGTCGCGAAGTCGAACGGCCCCGCCTCGGAGTTCGCCGCCCCCGGCGCCGGAGCGACGGCCAGAGCGAGCCCGAGCGCCAGGCTCGAAAGACGCGCGAACGTCGACGTCACGGTTTGGCCGAGGTCGCCGGCGACGGCGCCGGCGACGGCGCGGCGCTGCACGCCTTGGCGATCTGCAGGATCGCGTCGGCGGCGACCCCCTCGCTGCGGCGCACGTTCGCACGCTGGTCTGAGAGGGAGTCGAGATACGGCGTGATCGCGTTGGCGCCGAGCATCATCCCGGTCGCGAGCTGACGCGGGTCGCCGGCGTCGACGGCGGTCGGCGCGAGGCCGCCCCAGCCTTCGGGCACCTTGGCATTGCCGCTCGCCGAGGCCGGCTTCCCGCCGCCTTTAGGAACGTCGCCCTCGACCGCGTTGCCGAGCGGATCCTTGCGGCTCTCGAACTCGCCGAGCGCTTCCGTCTCGGCCAATCCGCCGACCACGTTGATGGTCGCGCGCTGCGCGTTCTGGACCGCGTTGAGCTTGTCGCGCAGATCTTCGATCTGCCGCTGCGCATTCGACGGCGCGGCATTGGCATCGGGCTTTGGAACGCTCGCGAGGATCGCGTCTACGACCTCGAGATTGTGCGCCATGCGCACCGCGACCTCGCGCATCCGCACGATATCGAAATCGGCCGCGATCGAATGGTCGGCGTACATGTCGCGGTAATACCGCGCGATGACCGGGCCGACGTAGTCGGTCAGCCCGTCGTTGAGCATCAGTCCGGCGATCGCCGGGCGGCCCTTCTCGCTCAGCATCGAGCACAGCGGGCTCGCGACGACGTGCGTGATCTCTTTGAGCGGGGGCGGGGTCTGCGTCGGGAGCGGCGGCGGTACGATGCCGAGCCCACCCAGCGTCAGCATCGCCAGCACCGCGTGGATCATGCTAGGGCGTCGCCGTCGGCGCCGCGGTCGCGGCCGGAGCCGGGGATGCCTTCACGCCGCCGCACAGGCGGACCGCGTCCATCACGTGCGGCGCGGTCGCGTTCTCGCGCGCGTTCGCCTGTGCGATGGTCCACTTCAGCCCTTCGTTGAGCCGCGTGATCGGATTGTAGCCGAGCGAGAGTCCGGGGATCGTGGTCGGATCGATGAAATGCGTGTCTTGCGGAAGGCCGGCCGCGTTGGGGTCGACGGTCAGCGGATTGGGCGTCGCGGTGCCCATCATCTTGCTCTGGTCCACGTCGCCGTTGATCGCGGATACGATGCCTTCGCCTTCGTGCTGGATCTCGCCGAGCTGGGCGGTCGTCACCAAGCCGTTGACGATATCGAGCGAGGCGTTCTGCATTGCGACGGCGGCGAGGATCTGGTCGCGCAGCACCAGCAGGCGCTTCTCGTCGGCCGTCCGCGGCGGATCGTGGAAGACGGCCGGATCTTCGAGCGCCTTCTGAATGGATTTCACGTTGCCGACCAGCGGGCCGACCATGTTCTCCATCTGCAGCAGGGTCATGTCCTTGCGCGCCGTGCCGTTCTCGCCGTTCGCGATCGCGCGATTGTAGTCGCTCAAGAGCTTCGGGCCGACCCGGATGATATTGTCGTTCTGGAGAAGCGTGCCGATCGCCGGACCGATGTTGTTCCGCAGCGCGGAACAGAACGGGCGGCTGGTCACCGTCGTGATGGTCGGCGGCGGGGTCGCCAGCTTGACGACCGGCTTGACCGGGTGCTGCGATGCCGGGGACGCACCGACGGCGACGGCCAGGATAAGGACGGCCGAGAGAGCTTTGTGCATGAGGCCCATTCTACCACCTCAACGTCCGAAGCCCCCTGCTTGTTACGTCCGCCCTCGATCCTGGCCGTCGATCGGGCGGCCTTACGGCAGCCGGGCGCCGTCGAGCGAGGACCGGGTCCCGGCCCGCAGGGTCGCCGCATCGACCGGCGTGCAGGTCTTCTTGTCGCCGCGGCTCTCGCACAGCCGGACGCCGCTGAAGTTCGCCCCGCGCACGTCGGCCCCGCGGAAGTCGCCGCACTCGATCTTGCCGTTCCGCGAGACGACCGTGCCGTTGACGATCGTCTCCTCGTCGCGGCTGCACAGGTCGACGCCGGAGAAGTCGACGTCGCGGAGGTTCGCGTTGCGGAAGTCCGCTCCCGGGAACGAGAGCCCGTGGAGGTCGCGGCCGTGCAGATCGACGCCCTGCAGATCGCAGCCGGCGCAGTTCAGCCCGTCGAGCTTGGTGCCGTCGAGCTTGGCGCCGCGGAAGTCGGCGCCGGCCAGGCGCGCGTCGCGCAGATCGACCCCGGTCAGGTCCGCGCCCGAGAAGTCGGCGCCGGCCAGCCGGGCGTTCGCGAAGCTCGCGTTGCGCAGGTCGGCGTGCGAGAAGTCGGCGCCGGCGTAACGCACGCCGGAGAGATCCTTGCCGGAGAGATCCATGCGGGAGACATCGCAGCCGGCGCACGATCCCGGCATGCCGCCGGACGCGGCGAGAGTAAGGACGATCGCAAAGAGATGTGCGAGCATCGGTTGGCCTACTTTCTCGGAAGCGAGTGTCGGAGTATCTAACGCATGATGGCGTGAGAGAACGAACTGCCGGTCAGATTGGCATGCGAGAGGTCGACGTTGCGCAGATCGACGTCGCGGAAGTCGCATCCGGTGAACGACGCTCCGTCGAGCTTGGCTCCGTCGAGGCGCGCGCCCGCGAAGTCGATGCCGGTCAGCTTCGCGCGGGTGAGATCGGCGCCGCGCAGGTCGGCGCCGGAGAGATCCGCTCCGGTCAGCTCGATCCCGCGCAGGTCGCGACCGCGCAGATCGGCGCCGCGGAAGCTGCAGCCGGTGCAGGCGCGCAGCATCTGGGCCGCCTGGGCGGCCGAGAGCTTCGCGATGTCGATCGAACAGCCGGTCAGCTGGGCGCCCGCGAAATCGGCGCCGTCGAGCCGCGCGCCCTTGAGATCGCAGCCCTCCATATCCGCGCCGGCGAACGAGACGTTGCGGAGGTCCGCATTGCGCAGGTCGATGCCCGTCAGATTCGCGTGGGCGAAGTTCGCGCCGTGCAGGTCGGCTCCGCTGAAGTTCGCGCCCGTCAAGGTCGTGCCGTGCATATCCCGGCCGGGCCACGACACGCCGTGCATATCGCAACCCAGACAGTAGAAGGCCGCGACCGAGAGCGCCGGCGGGGCGTGCACCGCAGCCATGGCACGCACGGCCGTCCCGGATGCACGTACGGCCGTCTCGGTCGCCAGCGCGACCGAGCGGACCGCGTCGCGGGCGACCGGGAGGATCGAGATCTTGAACGACTCCGGCAACGACTCCGTCTTTGCGATCTTCGCGTAGGCGAGGGCGATGCGCGGGCCGCCGGGGATCAACGACGGCGGACGTTCGGTCGGAGCCGGCGAGGCCGAGCGGTGCGGCGATGCCGCGTTCTTCGAGACCGGTTCCCCCGGCGACGGAGCGCTCGTAGCGGTCGTCGCGACGGTCTGTTCGACTTGCGGCTGCGAGGTGTAAGCGATGCTCGGCGTGACCGTGCGCAGCACGAAGAACGCCGCGATCAGCGCGGCCAGCACGGCCGACGAGGCCCCCGGCGAGAGCGCCGAGCCGATCGCGCGCTTGGCGGCGAGCAGACGCTCGATCCGGATCGAGATGTTCTTGCGGGTCGCGAAGACACCGGGGGCCGCGAGCGCCCGGTGCGGCCATGCGGTCACCTCGGCCATCTTCGTGAGGCAGAACGCATACGGGCGTACGTCGCCGGTCAGCGCGAGCACCCAATCGTCGCACGCGACCTCGCGCTCGAGATCCATCTGATGCGCGATGAAGGCGACCGCCGGATTGAAGAACAGCAGCGCTTGCGCGATCCTCTGCAGACCGTTGCTCCAGTCGTCGGCGCGACGCAGGTGCGCGAGTTCGTGCAGCGAGATCTGGTCGATCTCGTCGGATTCGAGCCGATCGAGCAGATGCTGCGGCAACAGGATCATCGCGTCGAACAAGCCGACCGCGACCGGCACCTCGATGGCGTGCGAGACGCACAACCGGATCTCGCGCGACCCCTTCGAGGCGCCGGTCCAGCGCGACATCAGATCGCGGTACTCGACGCCGAGCGGAAGCGCGTCGCGCTTGAGGCTCTCGAGCTGCACCAGCGAGACGATCAGACGGACCAGGCTGGCGAGCGCGGCCAGGCCCCAGAGCGCGAACAGCCCGACCGCGATCCAGGCCGGCACCGAGAGGTGCGGCGGGGACCAGGCCGAGACCGACGGCGCGAGCGTGGACGAGGGTGAGACGGCGTTGCGGGCGACCTTGGCCCGCGCCTTTGCCGGCGTCTCGGCGACGCGTGCGCCGGCCGGCGCGGCGATCGCCGCCCGGGTCGCATACTCGGCGCTCACGCGCGGTAGCGTCGTGACCAACGGCACGACCAGCACCGCCAGCAACGCCGCGCTCCAGGCCGCATAGCGCGTGCTCGCGTTAGCGCCCGGGAAGACGCGCAGGATCGCCCAGACCGCGAGCGCGATCAGCCCGCCCTGCCACAGTCCGTTGAACAGCATCGCGACGATCAGCCGCGCCGCCGGTTCGGTCATCGCCCACACGCTCGACATCAGCGCTCCTCCTCGTAGTGCTCGATCAACGAACGCAGCCGCGCCAGCTCCTCGTCCGACGGGCGTTCGTTCTCGATGAGACGTAGCGCCAACGCACCCGCATTGTTTCCGAAGAACTTCGAGACCACTTGCCCGACGGCCGAGCCGGCGGCCGCGTCCCGCTCGACCAGCGGATGGTAGGCGTACGCGCGGCCGGCCTCTTCGTGGCCGGTGTAGCCCTTCTGCTCGAGGATCCGCATGGTCGTTAGCACGCTGTTGTAGGCGAGCGGCGGCGGCCCGAGATCGGCCGTCACTTCGGCGACGGTCGCTCGGCGCTTGCGCCAGAGCACTTCCATCACGCGCAGTTCGGCTTCGGTCAGGGTCGACGATTTCTTACGAGGCACGCTCTTCCTCCGGCTTCTACGAGCAATCTAGCACCGCTCGTTCGGGGTGTCAACTAATGTTTTAAGAGGACGCTACAGGTCGACGCCGCGGAACGACGTTCCGGTCATCGAGGCTTGCGAAAGGTCGACGCCGTGGAGATCCACGCCGCGGAAGTCGCAGCCGACGAACCGGGTCCCGGCGAGCTTGGCGCCCTGCAGTTCGACCCGGGCCAGATCCACCCCGGTGAAGGTCGCGCGCGAGAGATCGGCGCCGCGCAGATCGCTGTCGCGCAGGTCGGTGCCCTCGAGGGTGATGCCGCGCAGATCGCGGCCGTGCAGATCGCTACCGCGCAGGTCGCAGCCGACGCACGAGCGCAGGACCGCGGCCGCCTGGGCGGTCGAAAGCCGCGAGGCGTTCCCGATGTCGCAGCCGGTCAGCCGGGCCCCGGTGAAGTCGGCGCCGTCGAGCTTGGCGCCGCGCAGGTCGCAGCCGATCAGCGTGGCCCGCGCGAACGAGACGCCGCGAAGATCGGCGCCGGAGAAGTCGGCCCCGGTCAGCCGGGCTCCGGCGAAGTTCGCGGAGCGCAGGTTCGCATTCGAGAAATCGGCGCCGATCAGCGAAAGGCCGTGGAAGTCGCGCCGCGCCGGCACCGAAGCGGCCTGCGCGACCGGCGCGACCGGCGGCGCCATGGCCAGCGCCAGGGAGAGCATCAGGGAGAGAATCATCGAACGCCTCCGTCAAACTAAATCTTTAGTTTGACTATACGCGAGCC
>JANWKW010000114.1 GCA_025451135.1 Vulcanimicrobiia bacterium
GATCTTCGTGATGCCGGCCGGCGGCGGCCGCCCAGAGCGGCTGACGCACATGGGCGCGACCCTGGTCTCGGTGAACGGCTGGAGCGACGACTCCGAGGCCGTGATCGCGACCGCCAACCCGAGCTCGTGGTACGAACGCGCGACCGAGGCGTTCGCGATCCCGCGCACCGGCGGCGCGCCGGTGTCGCTGCGCTTCGGCCCGTGCAAGCGCGTCGCGTTCGGTCCGCACGGCGCGGTCGCGGTCGGACGCAACAGCGACGACCCTGCGCGCTGGAAACGCTACCGCGGCGGCACCGCCGGCGAGATCTGGGTCGACGCGCGCGGCTGCGGCGAATTCGAACGCCTGCGCCTGCCCGACGGCAATCCGACCTGGCCGATGTTCATCGCGGGCCGGGTCTTCTTCGTCGCCGATCACGAAGGCATCGGCAATCTGTATTCGTGCGCGCCGGACGGCACCGATCTGCGCCGCCACACCCACGAGGCCGAATATTACGTCCGCCATCCCGCGACCGACGGGACGCGCGTCGTCTACGGCGCCGGCGGAGCGATCTCGCTCTACGATGCGAGCGACGACTCGGTGCGCGAGATCTCGATCTCGACGCCGTCCGCGCAGCCGCAGACCGTCCGCCGCTTCGAGAGCGCCGCCGGCGAACTCGACGACCTCGCGCCGCATCCCGACGGCACCGGCATGGTGGTGATCGCCCGCGGCCAGCCCTACACGCTGCCGTTCTTCGAAGGAGCGGTGCTGCACCGCGGCACGAACAGTCGCGCCCGCTACCCGCTGGCGCGCTGGATGCACGACGGCAAGCGCTTCGCGTGCGTCACCGACATCAACGGCTACGAGCAGATCGCGGTCTTCGCCGACGACGCGGAGGAGCCCACGTTCGTCACCACCGGCGACGTCGGACGCATCACCGATCTCGCATGCTCCCCGGCGAACGACACCATCGCGTTCGCGAATCACCGCCACGAGCTGTGCGCCGTGGACGTAGCAGACGGCAAGGTCCGCACGCTCGACGCGAGTCCGGCCGACCGGATCGCGGACCTGGCGTTCTCGCCGGACGGCCGCTTCGTGGCCTACGTCTGGTGGCCCGCGCAAGGCACCTCGATCATCCGCACCGTCAAGGTGAAGTCGGGCAAAGTCCGCGACGTCACCTCGGCCCTGCGCATCGACCGCTCGCCGTCGTGGGATCCCGAAGGCAAGTATCTCTACTTCCTCTCGACCCGCGACTTCAACCCGGTCTACGACGCGCTGCAGTTCGACCTGTCGTTCCCGCAGGCGGAGCGGCCGTTCGTGGTCACCCTGCGCGACGACGTCCCGTCGCCGTTCGTGCCCGCGTCGCGGCCGATCCATCGCGAGCACGACCATCACGATCACCACGACGGCGACGACGACGCGAAGGACAAGAAGGACGACAAGAAGATCGCCGAGGTCAAGATCGACTTCGACGGCATCCAGGGCCGCGTGCTGGGCTTCCCCGTCGACGAAGGCAACTACGGCGAACTCGTCGCGCTCAAGGGCCGCGTGCTGTTCACCAAGTTCGAGGTGCGCGGTATCAAGCCCGAGGGGCGCGGCTGGGACGAGGAGAGCGAGAGCGGCGTGCTGCTCGCGTACGACTTCGACGGTCAGCGCACCGCGACTGTCGCGACCGAGGTGAGCGACATCTTCCTCTCGACCGACGGACGCACGCTGGTCTATACCTCGGGCGATAAGGTGCGCGCGATCGACGCGCTCGGCGATCTGCCCGAAGACGGCGACGAACCAAAACCGTCGACCGAGCCGGGGCGCAAGAGCGGCTTCGTCGACCTGGATCGGGTGCAGGTCGAGATCCGGCCGCGCGACGAGTGGGCCCAGATGTATCGCGAAGCCTGGCGCCTCCAGACCGAACAGTTCTGGGTCGAGGACATGAGCGACATCGATTGGGATCGCGTCTACGACCGCTACGAAGCGGTGCTTCCGCGCGTGCGCACGCGCGGCGAGCTCTCCGACCTGATCTGGGAGATGCAGGGCGAGCTCGGCACGTCGCACGCCTACGAGTACGGCGGCGACTATCGCATCCCGCCGCAGTATCAGCGCGGCTTCCTCGGTGCCGATCTCTCGTGGGACGCCGACCGCAACGGCTACCGCGTCGACAAGATCCTGCGCGGCGACAGCTGGGATCGCCAATCGGATTCGCCGCTCGCCGAGCCGGGTCTCGACGTGCGCGTCGGCGACGTCATCACGGCGCTCGCCGGCAAGCGGCTCTCGCAGACGGTCACGCCGGACGAACTGCTGATCAACACCGCCGATCGCGACGTCACCTTGACGATCGCGAGCGGCAAGGGCGAGCCGCGCACGATCCTGGTCAAAGCCCTGCGCAGCGAGAGCGCGCTGCGCTACCGCGAATGGGTCGAGCGCAACCGCGCGATCGTCCATCAGAAGACCGGCGGCGACGTCGGCTACGTGCACATCCCCGACATGGGGCCGTGGGGCTTCTCCGAGTTCCACCGCGGCTACCTGAGCGAGTTCGATCGCAAGGGGCTCATCGTCGACGTCCGCTACAACCGCGGCGGCCACGTCTCGCCGCTGCTGCTCGAGAAGCTCGCGCGCAAGCGGGTCGGCTACGACGTGCCGCGCTACGGCAAGGCCGTGCCGTATCCGCCCGAATCGGTGGCCGGCCCGATCGTCGCGATCACCAATCAGCACGCCGGCAGCGACGGCGACATCTTCAGCCACTGCTTCAAGCTCTACGGGCTCGGGCCGCTGGTCGGCAAGCGCACCTGGGGCGGCGTGATCGGCATCAACCCGTACCACCGACTGGTCGACGGCACCATCACCACCCAGCCGGAATTCTCGTTCTGGTTCACCGACGTCGGCTGGAAGGTCGAGAACTACGGCACCGATCCGGATTACGACGTCGACATCGCGCCCGACGACTATCGCGACGGCAAGGACCCACAGATGGATCTCGCCCTGCGCCTGATCCAGACCGCCGTCAGCGGCAGCACACCGCCGGCGCCCGACCTGAGCACCAAGCCGAGCCTGCCGCTACCGACGCTGCAGTAGGCTCGCGATCAGCTTGCGTTTCGCGCGCGACGAGATCTTCGTCGCGCGCAGACGCGCGTTGAGCGTGCCGGCGTCCACCAGTCCGCGCGCCGCCGCCTCTTCGAAGTAGGCGATGTCTTTGTCCCGCGTTGCCACCAGTTTGGCGATGATCAGGTCGTGCGGCTCCAGGCAGTGGCCGGTCACGCCTCCACCCGCGTCGAACGCGACCGTGCGCCTCTCCCATCCGGCCGGAAGGACGGCGGTGTCGGGATCGACCGCATCCGCGTAGTAGCCGTTCTCGGAGTGGAAGTCGCTGAACTCGCCGATCTCGGCGAGCATGTCGCCCATGGCCGGTACGTCGCGCGGATACAGATCGACCTCGATCGAGCGAACCAGCGCGCCCTCGCGCAGCTCCGGATACGATCCGAGGATCGCCTGCGAGCCGATCACGACGAAGTCGCGCTGTCCGGTGATCTCGGCGGCCGCCTGCAAGACGTGCGCGAGGTGGGCGGCCCTCACGGGCGGTGCGCGCGCGCGAGCAGTTCGACCTCGAACTGGTCGAGCACGCCCGCGAACGGCGAGGACGAACGCAACTGCATGCCTTCGTCGTCGACGCGCAGCATCGCGTAGAGCACCTCGGCCAGGTCGTTGCGCTGCAACAGCGCCTGCCAATGCTCGATCGCGGGCGTCGCGCCGTTGCGTTCGGTCCAACGCCGCACGTTGTTGCGCGCGATCTCGAGCAGGGTCGGATCGCGCATCACCTTGGCGGCGATCATGCCGTGCGCGGCGAGATTGCGCAGATGGATCCGGTCTTGCGGCGACTTGGGCGTGCGGTCGCGGTGGCGCGCCTGCTTTGCCGCATTCCGGCAGGACGGCGAGCAGTAGTCGGCCCGGGCCCCCACCCGTTCGGCATTGACCAGGCGGCGGGGCGGAATCGGGCTTCCGCAGCGCGAGCATCTCATGGCTGGAATAGTATCGAAAATAACCGGGTTACGCAAGCGGAACGCGGCCCGGCATGATAAGCGATTCGTGCGTGAAGTAACCGGGTTATGAATGGGTGCATTGACCGGGTCGGGCGAGGCAGGTATAACCCGGGGACATGCCTCTTGCCTGAAAGGACTGCAGCCATGATCGATCGTGCCGCCCTTCTCGAGAACCGCTGGAAGACCGACCGGCGCTGGTCCGGCGTGACGCGGAACTATCGCGGCTCCGACGTGGTCCGACTGGCCGGCAGCGTAATCGTGGAACAGACGCTCGCGCGCCTGGGCGCCGAACGCCTGTGGAGCTCGCTGCACGAAGCGGCGCCGGTCACCGCGCTCGGCACGCTCTCGGGCGGCCAGGCCATCCAGGCCGCGAAGGCCGGACTGCGCGCGATCTACTGCAGCGGCTGGCAAGTCGCGGCCGATGCGAACGCGTCGGGCAGCATCTATCCGGACCAGAGCCTGTACCCGGTCAACAGCGTGCCGCAGCTGGTGAAGCGCATCAACAACGCCTTCGCGCGCCTCGACCAGATCGAGTCGCAAGACGGCAACGGCGGCGTGCAGCACGATCTGCCGATCGTGGCCGACGCCGAAGCCGGTTTCGGCGGCGCGCTCAACGTCTTCGAGTTGATGAAGGCCATGATCGAGGCCGGCGCGGCCGGAGTCCATCTCGAAGATCAGCTCAGCTCGGAGAAGAAGTGCGGCCACCTGGGCGGCAAGGTATTGATCCCGACGCAGACGGCCGTGCGCCATCTGCTGGCGGCGCGCCTAGCGGCCGACGTGCTCGACGTTCCGACCCTGCTGATCGCGCGCACCGACGCCAACGGCGCGCAGTTGATCACGAGCGACGTCGACCCTCGCGACCGCGCGTTCCTGACCGGCGAACGGACCAACGAGGGTTTCTACCGCATGCGCGGCGGGCTCGACGCCGCCATCGCGCGCGGCCTGGCCTACGCGCCGTACTGCGACCTGATCTGGGTCGAGACGTCGGAGCCGAACCTCGAGGAAGCGCGCCGCTTCGCCGCGGCCATCCACGCGGAGCATCCGGGCAAGCTGCTCGCCTATAATTGTTCGCCGTCGTTCAACTGGAAGAAGAAACTGGATGACGAGACGATCGCGCGCTTCCGCGACGAGCTCGGGGCGATGGGCTACGCGTTCCAGTTCATCACGCTGGCCGGCTTCCACGCCCTCAATCACTCGTTCTTCGAGCTCTCGCGGGACTTCAAGGAGCGCGGGATGAGCGCGTATGCCGAGTTCCAGCAGCGCGAGTTCGCGAGCGAGGCGTTCGGCTACACGGCGACGCGTCATCAGCGCGAGGTCGGCACCGGGTACTTCGACGACGTCGCGAACGTCGTGAGCGAAGGCGCGTCCTCGACGACCGCGCTCAAAGGCTCGACCGAAGCCGAGCAGTTCGGGCGGGATGCCGCCGGGGTCGGCGAACTCACGCGAGCATGACCTTCGCCGAGTTCTATCAGCCGCTGCACCGGCGTTTCACGCCGGAGCGCAACCGCCTGGTCGCCGCGCGAGCCGTCCGGCTCGCGCGTGCCCAGGCCGGCGACCTGCCCGACTACGCGCCGCCTTCGGCGGCGACCACGACCGATTGGACGATCGACCTTCCCGCGTGGGTCCGCGATCAGCGCAATCAGATGACCGGCCCCGCCGACGACGCCGCACTCGTGGTGAAGATGCTCAACTCCGGCGCGCCGGGCGTGATGCTCGATCTCGAAGACTCGATGGTCAACGAGGACGCCGCCATCGAGGCCGGCTATGCGAACGTGATCGCCGCCCTCTACGGCGTGCTCACGTACGACGATCACAAGCGCGGCGGCCATGCCGTCTCGATCAAGCCCAGTTCGACCGTCACGTTCGTGCGGGTGCGCGGTCTGCATCTGGCGCAGCACCATAGGATCGCCGGCGGCGAGCACACCAGCGGATCGCTCTACGATCTGGCGCGGCTCGTCCACGAGATCGACTACGCGCGCCTCAAGCATCCGCTCTGCATCTACATCCCGAAGTCCGAGTCGGCCGACGAAGCCCTGTGGTGGCGCGACGTCTTCGATGCGCTGTGCGCCGCCAAAGGTTGGCCGCCCGACGCGATCCGCTGCATGGCGCTGGTCGAAGCCCATCCGCTCGCGTACGCGATGGAAGAGTTCCTCTACAACCTGCGCGACCGGATCATGGGCCTCAACCTCGGGCGCTGGGACTACATGGCGAGCCTGATCCACTTCAATCTCTCCGACCCCGATTGGGTGCTGCCGGATCGCAATACGATCCCGGCCGACGTGCCGTTCTTCCAGCACGTGCGCACGCTCATGCCCGAGATCTGTCACAAGCACGGCGCGCTCGCGATCGGCGGGATGACCGCGCTCTTCCCCTCGCGCGACAACCCGGAGTTGAACGCGCGCGCGCTCGAAGCGCTCGAACGCGATAAGAAGAACGAGGCGTCGTGCCTGATGGACGGCGCCTGGACCGGGCATCCCGATCAGAACGCGATCGCCGTCGCGCAGTTCCCGATCCCCAACCAGCTCGGTAAGCGCCCGACCATCACGTCCGCCGATCTCGACCTGCGGCCGTCGCCGAAGGGCGTCGGCAAGACGACGATCGACGGCACGCGCGCCGCGGTCCGCACGGTCATCCGCTACCGGCACGGCGTGCTCGACGGTCTGGGCGCCTCGCTCCTCGACGGCTACATGGAAGACCTCGCGACCGATCGGATCTACCGCCTGATGATCGCCCAGCGCGTGAAGTTCCCGGGCGCCGCCACGCCCGCGTCGCTATCGACGATGTTCGACGAGGAACTGGAGCGGATTCTGCGCGAGTTGCCGCCGGAAGCCACCGAACTCGACCGCGACCGCTATCGCGAGGCCCGCTTCCAGTCCCAGTCGATGATCGAAAGCGGTACGTTCGACCCGTCGTAAGCCTCACGGAGGCCCCGCGCGGCCGGTTCGCGTAACGCGAGTCACGGGATTCGTCGTCGAGGGAGTTTTCCTATGAGACTTCGCGCACTGCTCGTCGTCCTGGTGCTCGCAGCGCCGGCGCTCCTGCCGACCGCGGCATCGGCATCGTATTGGGGAAGTTTCGTCATCGAGGTCGGGCCGCAGATATCGCTCTTGAACGGCTCGTGTACGCCCGTGAACGGCGACAACACGCACCTCAGCTGCACCGGCTCGGTGACGTTCGCCGACCAATACGGTCATTGCGACTACTCCATCTCGAGGTCGACGAACCCGTTCTCCGGCTACACCTATACCTTCAACGCCTACAACCCGACGTGTCTGTACCACTGGACCGGCCAGAGCTCGATCAAGGTCATCGCACGGACCTCGCCACCCGCGCCGACCCCGACGCCGTTCGTCCCGCACACGCCCGCACCGACGCCGACCCACGCGCCGACGCCGCCTCCGTCGATTCTCCGGCTAACGGTCGAGTCGCCGCTCGGGTACGTCTCCGGTCCGTGTACGGCGAATCCATGGACCCCGGGTCCCTTGGCCGGACCACCGACTTATCGCTGTGCGGCGAGCGGGTCGATCACGGTAAGCACCCCGCCAAAGGCGACGTGCGTCTTCGCGGTCGTCAGCCCGGTGGCGAACGGCGGCGCATGGTCCGTGACCAAGTCCGGCACGTGCACCTTCGCCCTCAAGAACGGCAATCAACTCGACCTTCGCCCGCACTAGGGCGGTTTCGTCCCGCTCGTCACAACCGATTTGACGGCCGGGCGCGGTTCGCGCTATGAGTGAGCGGATGCGTCTCTCCCCCCGGCTCCGGACAGCCCTGTGGCTGTTCGCACTCGCGACCGCGGTCGGCGCCTCGCTGTTCGGCTATCGCTATTTCGACGACCTGGCCCGCGGCATCACCGGTACGGCCGCGGAGCGGGCGATCGAGGAGTTCACCGGCGCCTATGCCGGCTTCGCGCTGGTGCCGTTCGTCTCGTGGATGGTCCGGCGGTACGGCCTCTGCCTGCGCTGGTCGATCGCGATCCCGATGCAGATCCTCGGCTGGGCCGCGTTCTCGGTCGCGCACACCACGCTGATGGCGGCTTCGCGCTCGCTGATCTTCCCGCTCGCTCACCTCGGGCACTACGACTACGGCAATATGGTCTACCGCTATCCGATGGAAGCGTTCAACGACGTGGTCGTCTATGCGGTGGTCGCGGGCTTCGTGGCGTTCCTGGACCGCCAAGAGCAGGCACGCCGGACGGAGCTCGCCGCCGCCGAGCTGCAGCGCAAGCTCGCGCAGGCGACCCTGGAGAATCTGCGGCTCCAGCTCCAGCCGCACTTTCTCTTCAACACGCTCAACGCGATCTCGGCGGTGATGTACGAAGATGTCGGCAAGGCCGACGCGATGATCGCCAAGCTCGGCGCGTTCCTGCGCACCATCCTGGCGTCGAGCGACGCGCTCGAGATCCCGCTCCGCGACGAGATCGACATCGAGCGGACCTACGTCGACATCATGACCACGCGGCTGGAGAGCGCGCTCGCGCTCGTGACGCGCATGGATGACGACGCCGCCGGGTCGGCGGTGCCGCCGATGCTGCTGCAGCCGCTGATCGAGAACGCCATCCAGCACGGTCGTCCGGCCGGGGGCGGCAGCCTGCGCGTTACCATCGCCGCGTCGCGCACGAACGGCCGCGTGATGCTGCAGGTCAGCGACGACGGCGTCGGTCCGCCGGCGACGCTGCGTCCCGAGGGCCGCGGATTGCAGAACGTCCGTTCGCGCCTCGAGCAGTTGTACGACGGCGACTGCACGTTCGACGTGCTCGCCGGCGCCGGCGGCGGCACGGACGTGCGGCTCGGCTTCCCCTACCGGACGTCGAGGCCGGCGGAATGATGCTGCGCGTCGCGATCGTCGACGACGAGGCGCCCGCGCGCCGCAAGCTGGCGCGATTTCTCGCCGAGTTCGACGACGTCGACGTGGTCGGCGAGGCGGGCGGCGGCGCCGACGCGATCGCGCTCGTGCGCAAGGCCAAGCCGGACGTGCTCTTCCTGGACATCCAGATGCCCGAGGTCGACGGCTTCGATGTGGTCGAGGAGCTGGCCGGTGACGCGCACGTCCCGCGCGTGATCTTCGCGACTGCTTTCGATCAACACGCCATCCGGGCGTTCGAGGTGAGCGCGCTCGACTATCTGCTCAAGCCGCTCGAACGCGAACGCCTGGGCGAGGCGATCGCGCGCGCCCGCGCCGCCGTCGCGCCGGACCAACCACCCTCGCGCGATCGGCTGCTCGAGGTGCTCGACGCCCTGCGGCCGGAGCGCCGCTTCCCGAAACGCCTGCTCGTGCCGGGCGAAGAACGCTCGGTCTTCGTCGACGTCGCCGAGATCGTGCGGCTCGAAGCCGACGGCAACAACGTGCGCGTGGTCACCGCGCGCGGCACCCATACGATGCGCGCGACGCTGGAATCGCTCGAGGCCAAGCTCGACCCCGAGCGCTTCGCGCGCGTCCACCGTTCGCACGTCGTCAATCTCGATGCGATCAAGGAGATCCAGCCGTGGTTCCACGGCGATCGCCAGATCGTGCTGCGCGACGGGACCGGCCTGACCTGGAGCCGGCGCTACGCCGCCAAGCGCCCGGACCTGGCGTAGCCGCCCGCTCGTCACATCGTCCGCGCCGCTCGTCCCGCCCGGGCGGACGAGCGGGCGCCGCTCCGCTACGGTGGGGCCATGAAGAACGCGCTTCCGTCCCGCCTCGCCGACGAATATCTGGTGCCCGCGCTCCTGGCGGCGGTCACCCTGCTGATCCATTGCATCACCAACGCGCACTACGGCTTCTTCCGCGACGAGCTGTACTTCATCATCTGCGGCCGCCACCCGGACTGGGGCTACGTCGACCAGCCGCCGCTAGTGCCGCTGCTGGCGGCCGCGTCGCAGGCCTTCGGCATCTCGCTGTTCGCACTGCGTCTGATCCCGGCGCTGTTCGCGGCGGGCGGCGTCTTCGCGACCGCGCGGCTAGTGCGCGAGTTCGGCGGCGGCGCGTTCGCGCAATCCATCGGCGGACTGTGCGTCGCGCTCGCGCCGGTACTGCTCACCTTCGGCACGGAGCTCGGTCCCGACGACGTCGGCATGTGGCTGTGGCCGCTCGCGGCGCTCTACGTGGCGCGCCTGGTGCAAGGCGCCGACCCGCGCTGGTGGCTGGGTGTCGGCCTCGCGCTCGGCGTTTCGGGCCAAGCGAAGTACAGCGTGCTCTTCTTCGGAGTGGCGCTGCTGATCGGCATCGCGCTCTCGCCGTCCCGCCGGATCCTGCGCACGCCCTGGATGCCGGCCGGCGTCGCGCTCGCGCTGCTCATCGTCGCGCCGAGCATCGCCTGGCAGGTCGCGCACGGCCTGCCGATGCTCGAGCTCTTGCAAGCCGGGCAGCACGGCAAGAACGTGATCCTCACGCCGCTGCAGTTCGTGATGGCCGACGTGGTGATCCTCAATCCGATCTTCGCGCTGGTCTGGCTCGCCGGGCTGGTGCTGGCGTTCGTCCGGCCGGCGACGCGCTGGGTCGGATGGACGTTCGGGATCGTGATCGCCGCGATGATCGCGCTCCACGCCAAGGACTACTATCCGGCCGACGTCTATCCGCTGCTCTTCGCGACCGGCGGCGTCGCCATCGAGATCCTCACCCGCCGGGCCGCCTTCCTACGGCCGGCCGTTGCAGCGATCGCCTTGGCCGCGGGCCTTCTGCTCCTGCCGTTCGGAACGCCGGCCCTGAGCGAGACGCAGCTCGTCGCGTACGGCCATATCGTCGGACGCGTGCTGAGCACTCCGCCGAGAGAGCATCACAAGGAAGCGCGCATGATGTCGGACTTCGCCGACATGCACGGCTGGCCCGAGATGACCGCCGCCGTCGCAGCCGTCTACGATGCGCTTTCGCCGAGCGAGCGGACCGGCGCGGGCATCAACGCGAGCAACTATGGCGAGGCCAGCGCCATCAACTTCTTCGGCGGCAAGTACGGGCTGCCGGTCGCGAGTTCGGGCCACAACCAATACTGGATCTGGGGGCCGCACTTCAAACGAGGCGGCACGCTCATCGACGTCAACGGCAACGAGTCGGTCCTCCACAAGGTCTGCACCAGCGTCTCGCTCGGCGCGACCTACTCGAACCCGTGGGGGATGCCGTACGAGGACGATCTGCCCATCTACGTCTGCCGCGGCCTCAAGGTGGACGTCGCCGCGATCTGGCCCTTCGTCCGGAATTACAACTAGGAGAAACCGCCACGCCCCAGTATACTTGCGTATATTCGCATATTAATATATAGTTGACCGATGCCCGACCGCCTGCACCGGTATAAAGCCGATATCTTCCAAGCGCTCGCCCATCCGACCAGGGTGGCCATCGTCGAAGCGCTGGCGGGCGGCGAGCTTTCGGCCGGTCAACTCATCGAGCGGCTCGGACTCGAGCAGGCGAATGCGTCGCAGCATCTCGCCGTGCTCCGCTCCAAGCGCGTCGTCGAAACGCGGCGCGCCGGCAATCAGGTCTACTACGCGCTCCGCGATCCGGTCCTCGCCGACGTGCTCGCACTCCTACGCGATTATTTCTTCGCGCATTTCGCCGACATCGCCGATCTGAACACCGCTCTGCGCGGATGAACATCCCGGAAAGCTACCTCCCCAAGCTCCTTTCGCTCGGCCGCTACACGCGAAAGGACGTCCTCGCCGACCTTTTGGCCGGGGTCACGGTCGGCTTGGTCGCGCTGCCGCTCGCGATGGCGTTCGCGATCGCATCGGGGGCCACGCCTCAAGCGGGACTCTACACCGCGATCGCCGGCGGCGCGATCGTCGCGATCTTCGGCGGGTCGCGATTCCAGATCGCCGGACCGACCGGAGCGTTCGTCGTGATCGTGGCGGGGATCGTCGCAAAGCACGGCGTCCCGGGTCTGCTCGTCGTGACCGCGATGGCCGGCGCGATCCTGGTCTTCCTGGGTCTGACCGGTCTTGGGAACGCCATCAAGTTCATCCCGCGGCCGATCGTCATCGGGTTCACGAACGGGATCGCGCTCCTGATCGCCTCGACGCAGATCAAAGATTTCTTCGGGTTGAAGTTCGCCGGAAATCCGAGCGAGTTCTTCGCGCGGACGCACGCGATCGTGTCGCATCTGAGCGGCATCGACCCCGCGACCGCGGTCATCGGCGTCTCTTCGCTGGCGATCTTCCTGCTCGTCTCGCGTTTCGCGCCGCGCGTCCCAGCAGCCATCGTGACGGTCGCCGCGGCGGCGATCGCGACGGCAGCCTTCCATCTTCCGATCGACACGATCGCGTCGCGCTTCGGCGGCATTCCGAGCGGCCTTCCCCGGTTGGCCTTGCCGCCGATCCACCCCGACCTGTTCCTTCAGCTTCTTCCCTCCGCCATCACGGTCGCGGTGCTCGGCTCGCTCGAGAGTCTGCTCTCGGCCGTGGTCGCCGATTCGCTCACCGGGGATCGCCACCACTCGAACGCCGAGCTGATCGCTCAAGGCGCGGCCAATCTGTTCGTCCCGCTGGTCGGCGGCATTCCGGTCACCGGTGCGATCGCGCGGACCGGGACGAATATCCGGTCGGGCGCGAAGAGCCCGATCTCCGGACTGGTCCATTCCCTCACGCTGCTCGCCATCGTGCTCGTCTGCGCGCCGCTCGCATCCGCGGTCCCGCTCGCGTCGCTTGCGGCCGTCCTTCTCGTCGTCGCCTACCGCATCGGCGAGTGGCACGAGATCGGCGCCATCCTCCGTCTGGACAAGACGGATCGGTCCGTCTGGTTCGTCACGTTCGCGCTGACCGTCTGCGCGGATCTCACGATCGCCGTCGGCGTCGGACTCGGACTCGCCGCGCTCCTGTACATCTATCGCGTGACGCAGACGACCACCGTCTCGACCGTTTCGAACGAGGAGATCGAAGAGAACCGCGTTCACGTGCTGCAGGACAAGAGCATTCCGCCTTACGTCGCCATCCTGCGCATCCACGGCCCGTTCTTGTTCGGCACCACCGACAAGCTCTTCGAGGAATCCCTGGGGCTGACGCGGCTCGCCACGGTCGTCATTCTCCGCCTGAGGAACATGACCGCCATCGACGCCACCGGCCTGCACGCGATCGAGACGCTCCACGAGCGGCTCCGGGCTTCCGGCAAGACGCTGCTCGTCTGCGGCGCACGGTCTCAACCCGCGCGCTTGCTGAACCATACCGCGTTCCTCGCCCGCCTAGGCGCGGAGAACGTCCTACCGAACGTCGATGCCGCCCTATCGCGCGCGAAAGACATCCATGAATCGTTCGACGGCCTCGGCGACGAGTTGGCCGCAACGCCGCTGCTCGCCTAGCGGCTACCGCAACGACGACTAGCGCGCTACCCGCGGGCATTTGGCATCGTACGTGTGGAACGCGCAGATGGCCGACAACGGTACGCCGAGCCGTCGAAGGTCGCGCGCGCCGAGCGCGCCGCCGCCACCGCCGATCCGTATCCAGCGCGAACCGGAGCGCTTGAAGAACTCCTCGCCTCCGCCCGCACCGTACCACTCGCCGCGAGCGAACGCTCCCGAGACGACGACCGTCCTGACGAACGGTCCCCGCATCCGATATCGGATCGCCTCGACGTCGCGGCGCGGGCCGACATCGAGCGTCGACGTCGCGTCCGGACGGCAGGCACGGGTTCCCGACGGCATCCCGCGCATCAACGCCGCGACCCTCGCGCTAGGAACTCGCCGCTGCAGAATGTCGCACGGATCCTCCAGGATGTCGATCGGCTGCCACCCGAACGGGAAGCGCTCGACCAAGACCGGAACATCGACGCGCGCGCCTTCGACCGTTCCGTCCGCCACGTAGACAGTCGCAAGGTCTCCGGCGATATTGGTCCGTCTTATCGTCGTGGCCGCCGTGCTCTGCAACGCCGCCTCCTGAGGAGAAGCGGCGAACGCGGTCATCAAGACCAGCGCAGTGAGCAAGCCGGCTACTTCACCTTCATCGCGGAGACCGGGATGAAGCCGAGTTTCTGGAGCGCGGACGTGTCGGTCTGGACGAAGGCGATGAAGGCGGCGACGTCCTTGTTCGGCTGGCCATTGGTGAACATGTGCTCGTACGACCAGAACTTGTACTTGCCGGAGGTCACGTTGGCGACGGTCGGCGCGACGCCGTCGAGCGAGATGGCGGCGACGTTGCCGCCGCGGACGTAGCTGGTCGAGACGTACGAGATCGCGCCGGGCGTGGACGAGACCATCGAAGCGACCGTCCCGGACGAGTCCTGCGTCCCGGCTTCGACCGGCTGTGCGCCGCCCATCACGTTTGCGACGAAGACCGCGCGCGTGCCCGAGCTGCGCGGACGGTTGATCACCGTGATCGTCTGGTCGGCGCCGCCGACCTGCTTGAAGTTGGTGACCTTGCCGGAGAAGATCTCGCGCGCTTGGGCGGTTGTCAGGTTCTTCACTCCGGCGGCCGGGTTGGCGACGATCGCGAACATCACGACCGCGACCTTGTGGTCGACGAGCGACGGCTCGCCGGTGGCCGGGATATCGGAGTCGCCGATGTCGACGCCCTTCTGCGCGGCCTGCGTGATGCCGACGCGCGAGCCGCCGCCGGAAACGCTCACGTTGATGGAGGGGAACTTCGCCTGCTATTCCTGGGCGGCTTGTTTGACCAACGGCAGCAACGCGGTCGAACCGGCGGCGGCGATCGATCCGCTCGCCTTCGACGGCGCGGTCGTATCCGTCGACGTCGTCGACGTCGAGGTCGAGGTGCTGCCGCCACAGGCGGTCAGGGTGGCCGCAAGCATGCAGGCGGTCAGCGTGGCGGCGATGGAGCGGCTCATGTCGGTAACTCCTCGGAGAATAGTGCGTCGAGCAGAATGGGGTAGACCAGGTCGGTCCGCGCGAGCGGGTTGTCGGGTTCGATGATGTCGTGGTTCGTCGGCAGGTTCCGCAACTCCCGATAGGCCACCCCGTACCCGCGAAGGCCGTGCCAGTCACGCGAGACTTCGGCCGAGACGGCGTTATTGACCGCCGGATCGGCCCGATTGACGATGGTGTACGCCTGCTGAGCGAGGGCCTTCTCGCGATCCGCGTCGCGATAGACCAGGTCCGAGATGCGGAGCGCCTGCCCGAGCGCGCGCGTCGAAAAGCGCGGATAGGCGGTGCGCGGCCGCTGTTTGGCCTTCACCCGCGGATCCCACCAGAGGAACATGTTCGGCACCCAGCGCAGGAGCGCGCCGATCGACGAGCTGACGCCGTGCGGCAACTGCAGCAGGGCGAAGAACGGGCTGACCGGGACGCTCCGCCAGACGTCGGAACGGTACTGCACCGCATACGCGCAGAGCAGCCCGCTGGTCGAGATGCCGAGGACCGCGACCCGCTTGCCCAGTCCGCACGCGATGTCGATCGCCTCGGTCGCGCTCGCGAGCCACGCCTCGGCGGTCAGGTGCTTCAAGCGCGTGGTGAGACGGTCGACGTCGCCATGATCCGGAAGCCGCGGGATGAAGACGTTCGCACCCTTGGCGCGCACCATCGGTGCGAACTCCCGGAACTGGCCGGGATGATTGGTGAAACCGTGCAGCAGCACCACCGCGAGATCGGCCGGCGCATCGGCGAGCAGGGCGGTGTGCGCCTCGGGCAAGATGCTCGCGTCGTCGAGCGCCATGAACCCGCGCGCTCGGGCGACGGCTTCGCCGAACGACGCGGCCGGGCGGCTAGCGGGACGTTCGAGCATCGCGCACGCATCCGTCCAGGTGATCGTCGACCATGCCGATGGCTTGCATGAACGCGTACACGATCGTCGATCCGACGAACGTGAAGCCACGCTTCTTCAGGTCCTTGGCGAGCGCATCCGAGATCGCCGTCGTGGCGGGCACGTCGCCGGGCTTGCGGATCGTGTTGACGATCGGCTCGCCGCCGACGAACTCCCACACATAGGTCGAGAAGCTTCCGAACTCGCGCTGCACCGCCAGGAACGCCTTGGCGTTCCTCACCGCGCCGGCGACCTTCAGGCGATTGCGGACGATGCCCGGGTCGAGCAGCAGCTTCTCGACGCGCGCGGAGGTGAACCGCGCGACCTTCTCGGGATCGAATCCGGCGAAGACCTCGTGGTAGCGCTCGCGCTTGTTGAGGATCGTCTCCCAGCTCAAGCCGGCCTGCGCGCCCTCGAGGATCAGGAATTCGAAGAGCGTGCGATCGTCGCGCGCCGGCACGCCCCACTCGCGATCGTGGTAGTCGATCATCGCCGGCGACTTGGCCCACGAGCAGCGCTTCACCGGTCGAGCAGTTCGATGAGGATGGGATAGACCTTCTCCACGATCTCGGGGCGATGGAGCGGTTCGATGATGTCGTGCGAGACCGGCAGGTCGGCGAACTCGTACGTCTCCAGTGCCTCGGGTCGGCCGGCGCGCCACAGCCGCGCGAGTTTGCGAGCCGCGCGGTTGTTGACCGCGGCTTCGCGCGCGTTGGTCACCAACATGATCTTCTTCGCTTTCGGCGGTCCGGCCGCGGCCGCTTCGAACAGCTCGTGCGAGAGCAGCATCGCCTGCGCGAGCGCGCGGGTGGCGTAGCGCGGATACCCGTGCGCCGGCATCTGCCGTTCGCGCAGGAGCGGATCCCACCAGTTGAAGACGTTCGGCAGGATCAGCGCGGCCCGGGTCAGGCCCGCGCTCAGGCGGCTCGGCACGAACGCAATGCCCAGGAACGGGGCGATCGGCACGGCTCGCTCGACCTCTTGCGTCTGCGCGATCCAGGCCGCCAACAGGCCGCCCAGCGAGAAGCCCGCGACCGTCACGCGCTCGCCGAGGCCGCGCGCGACCTCGAGGCTCGACAGGGCGACCGCCTTGAGATCTTCTGCGCGCATCGTGGCCTGCGCCGTCGACATCCGGTCGGCGTGGCCGTGGCGCGGCAGCCGCGGGACGATCACGTTGTAGCCGCGTTCGTGCAGGCCGCGCGCGATCTGCACGAACTGCATCGGACTGGCCGAGAGCCCGTGGAAGAGCACGGCCGAGCGCGCCGTCCGGGCGGCGTGGACGAGCGCAAGCGTCCGCCCCGCCTCGCCCACCCGATCGTGGTCGCGTTCGAGCATCCGGTCCAAGAGGCGCTGCGCGCCGGTGAATACGTCGGTCATCGTTGAAAGAGGGGCCCTCGCGGTCCGTCCTTAAGGAAGCGTCTCAAGTGTTCCTCGAACGCAGGCGTGCACGCCCCTGCGGTCGCCTCTCCGGCTAAACACACGCGGCGTAGAGACAATCGACATGGTGAACTCGCACAACGCCGCCGATCTCATCGCCCTCGAGGATCGCCGGGGCGCCCATACCTACAAACCGCTGGACCTGGTGGTCGCGCGCGCCGAGGGCGTCTGGCTTTGGGACGTCGACGGCAACCGTTATCTCGACTGCATCAGCGCCTATTCGGCCGTCAACCAGGGGCATCGTCACCCGCGCATCGATGCCGCCATGCGCGCGCAAGCCGACCGCGTCACCCTGACCTCGCGCGCCGTCCGCAACGACCGGCTCCCCGGTTTCCTCGAACGCCTGACCGACGCGTGCGGCTTCGAGATGGCCGTCCCGATGAACACCGGCGTCGAAGCGGTCGAGACCGCGATCAAGCTCGCGCGCCGCTGGGGCTATCGCGTCAAGGGCATCGCGCACGACCGCGCCGAGATCGTCGTCTTCTCCAACAACTTCCACGGCCGCACCACCGGCGTGATCGCCGCCAGTTCGCAGGACGAGTACAAGCGCGACTTCGGCCCGTTCGCCCCCGGCTTCGTCACGGTGCCGTACGGCGACGCGGACGCCCTCGAGCGCGCGCTCTCGCCGAACACGTGCGCCATCCTGATCGAGCCGATCCAGGGCGAAGGCGGCGTGATCGTACCGCCCGACGGCTACCTCAAGCGCGCCTGGGCGCTCTGCAAAGAGCACGACGTGCTGTTCATGGCCGACGAGATCCAGACCGGACTCGGACGGACCGGGACGCTCTTCGCCTGCGACCACGACGGCATCACGCCCGACGTGCTGATCGTGGGCAAGGCGCTCGGCGGCGGCTACTATCCGGTCTCGGCGGTGCTCGCGAGCGCCGCGCTGCTCGGCCTGTTCGAGCCCGGTTCGCACGGCAGCACGTTCGGCGGCAATCCGCTGGGCAGCGCGATCGCCGAGGCGGCGCTCGGCGTCGTGCTCGACGAACGCCTCGCCGAGAAGTCGCGCTACGCCGGCGCCAAGATCGTGCAAGGCCTGCGCGCGATCGCGTCGCCGCTCGTCAAGGAGATCCGCGGGCGCGGGCTGCTGATCGGCATCGAACTCACCGTCCCGGCGCGCCATCTCTCCGAAGCGCTGCTGGCGCGCGGCGTCGCCGCCAAGGACACGCATGAGAACGTCCTGCGCATCGCGCCCCCGCTCGTCATCGACGACGACGCGATCGCGCTGCTCTTGAAGGCCTACGAAGAAGCCGTTCTCTCCTTGTCCTAACGCCTTACTCCTGTTTGCGCAGCAGGTAGATCGCGAAGACGAAGGCCATCACCACCAGTGTGAGGATGGCTAGATCGATGGTGCTCTTGGAGACGATGCCGTTGATCGTCTCGCCGCTGCCCTGGACCTCTTCGACGGTGAGCAGCAGCACGCGCCGGATGACGGCGATCAATCCTACGATTAGGAACGGCTGCGCGTTGAGGCCGACGCCGCGGACCGAGAGCGTGACCGTGTAGGCGATCTCGCCGATCATCAGGATCAGCAGGACCAGGTTCAGGAACTCGGCCGTCTCCGAGATGGCCGAGTGGGCCGGCCCGGTGAAGAGCGGGATGATGTCGAGCACGCCGTTCCACGCGAGCGCGACGGCCGCCACGAAGAGCAGGAGCGCAACCACCGTGAAGATGGAGCGCTCCGCGATCGAGAGCCCTCGGCTGACCTTGCGAAAGACCTCGATCTCTTCGTGCGGTTCGCTCATGGGGTCAGGGGCTTCACCACGTCGCTCAGCCTATCCGGCTTTCCGTCGATCCGCACCAGATGCGGGTAGCGGGGTCCGTCGAAGTACGGGATCGAGATCGTCCGGTACAGGTCCCCGTGGGTCACCAGCAGCTGGATCGGCGAATGGGTCTTCTGTGCGGACTTGAGCGCGTTGTTGAGGACATCGTCGGAGTACGCCCGGCCGTTGACCGCCTCGATCTTCGAGGAGATCCCGAGGCCCGCGTTCCAGGCCGGCGAGCCGAACCGGACGTCGCCCACCATGCCGCCGCGCATCTGGAACCCGAGCGAGTAGAAGAAGTTGTTCGCCTTGACCGTGCGCGACGGCTCGCTCGTATAGACGAGCTTCCATCCGTCGGCGACGAAGCCGTCCGGCGGATGCGGCGCGACGTCGTCGACCCAGGTGTGGAAGAATCCGGTCCAGTCGTACGGCAGCACCGCGTTGAGACCGTCGATGACGTCCTGGCGATCGTACGTCACCACATCCGGCCCGGTTGTCGTCCGGCCGAAGAACGCGCGCGCGAACGTGTCGAGCGATTTCTTGTTGCCGCTCTTCTCGCGGATGATCGAGTCGACTTTGAGCCACATCAGCTCGGCCTCGCTGTAGAAGTCCTCGCCGCGGCGCTGCGAACCGTAGCCGCGCGGCGCGCTGTAGATGAACGGCGCCGCGGTCGCGTCCGCACCGAGCGAATCCCACATACGCCCCGGCATGTTGTCGTAGCGCGCGTACAGCGAGGCGATCGCGTCGGGATAGTCCTTGCCCTTGCGGATGCCGTCGCGATAGCTCATCACGTTGCCGTAGAACTGGGTCATGCCTTCGTAGACCCAGAGCAGCGAATCGTCGTACGGCAGCTGCAGGTTCTTCTGGTAGAGCCCCGCCGGCATGCGGTACTTGCCGTCCCACGAGTGGTTGAACTCGTGCGAGAGCAGATCGCCGCCGGCCGCGAGCACGGCCGGGTCGATCAGATAGTCGCCCTCGTCGCCGTCGTCCGAGGACTCGTGGTGTTCGATGCCTTCGCCCGGCATCTCGTCGGAGACGGTCAGCAAGAAGTTGTAGTTGCGCCAGTGGTGCGCGCCGTACATCGCCAGCATCTCGCGCACGAGCTTCTTGTAGTGGCCGACCGTCTCGGGGCTCGCATCGACCTCTTCGGGCGTATCGCCGAAGACGTTGAGATAGGCCGC
>JANWKW010000115.1 GCA_025451135.1 Vulcanimicrobiia bacterium
GATCGCGCGCGCGCCGCCCGGCGCGCCCATCCGTTCGCGACCGGCCGCACCCATCGCGGCCCGGCGCTTCGGATCGTCGAGCAGCCGGCCGATCTCGGCCAGCGCGTCCGGCTGGGAGACGACCAACAGCGCGTCGCCGAGCAGACCGCGCTGGCGCGTGCGGTACCACGCGTTCGCGCGCTCGCCGGGCGGCGCGTAGGCGATCACGGGCACGCCCGCGCCGGCGGCCGCTTCGTTGGCGGTGCCGGCCTGACCGATCACCGCGCTCGCCCGCGAGAGCAGCGGTCCGATCTCGCCGCGCCAGGCGCGGACGAGCGCGCGATCGCCGGCGAACAGGTCGAACGGGCGCATCGGGTCGCCGCTCGCGCGCACGTCCCATCCGTCGCTTGCGAAGGTGGCGGCGAAACGTCCGGCGTCCAGGCCCGGCGCGATCGAAAGGGCCGCGCCCAGCGCCGGGCGTTCGCGCGCGAGGTCGCGCACGAATCGCGCGAGCGTCCGGGCCTCGTCGTACGCCCCGCTCCGGCTGCCGGGGAAGAGCGCGATCGCGGGCGCGAAGCCCGCGATCGCATCGTCGGCGCGCGCGTCGTCGGCGGTCGCGAACAGGTCGACGATCACGTTGCCGGGCGCGGTCGCGGGCGTTCCGCGCTCGCGCAGCCGCGCGGCCGTCGGCTCGTCGCGCACGAAGATGGCGCGCGCCCGGCGCAGGACGCGCTCTTCGAACGGCCCGTAAGGCGCGACGTAGACGCTCTTGGCGGTGCCGACGTACGCGGTCGGTGCGTCGGCGCGAAGCGCCATCAACAACGCGTAGATATCGCCGACCGCCACCGCCGCGGCGTATTCGCCGCGCGCGCCTTGGAGGAAGCGCAGCTGCGCGAGCGTCAGGCCGACCAGGCCGCCGCCGACGTCGCGCGCGATGTTGCGCACGTTGCCCATCGCGATCAGGCCGCCGCTCGGCATCGCGCGGCGCGGGCCGACGTCGCGCATCTCCGACGGATGGCCGAACTCGCCGACCAGCGCCAGGTGGTCCAATCCGAGCTCCGGCGCGAGCGGCGCGAGCTCGCTCGCGATCCGCGCGGCGATCGCCTCTTCGCCGTGACCGTTGCTCACGAACAGGACGCGCGCCATCAGGGCGCTCCCAGCAGCGGTACGAGCGCGAAGTCGTCGATGCCGAAGCGTCCGCGCCGCGCGTCGTACGAGAGTTCGGTGCGCGAGACGTAGGCCGCGTACGGGCCCGCGTGCACGATCGGCACGTCGCCCGCCATCTCGGGCGCGTACAGCGTGTCGTGGCTGTGCCCGCCCAGGATCAGATCGATGCGCGGCACGCGCTCCGCCAGCTTGCGGTCGAGCGAGAGCCCGACGTGCGAGAGCACCAGCAGCATGTCGCCGTCCGGCACGTCGGCCGCGTACGCGCCGACCGCGTCCCACGGATCCAGGAAGCGCCAGCCGAAGATACGTTCGAGCGGGCTGCCGACCGGATATTGCATGATCAGCACGCCGAGCACGTGGATGCGCGCGCCGTCGCGATCGAGCACGAGCGACCGCCGGAACGGCAGCTCGCGTCCCTTGGCGTCGAGCAGGTTCGTGCAGATCAGCGGATGCCGCATCGAGGCCGCCCGCGCGCGCAGCAGCGGGAAAAGATAGTGGAACTCGCGATTGCCGATGGCCTGCGCGTCGTAGCCCGCCGCATCGATCTCCGCCACGATCGGTTCGCGGCGATGGTAGACGGTCTGACTGCCGCGCAGGCTGTCGCCGCAGTCGAAGAGCAGACCCGGTTCGCGCGCGCGCAGCGCGTCGAGGCGCGGGGCGAACCCGCGGTGGTCGTGCATGTCGGAGGTGTGATAGATCCGCATCAGCCGGCCTTCCCCGCGAGCGCGAGCGAGACCGCGAAGGCCGCCCACGAGCGCAGCGCGTCGTCCGGTCCGAGCTCCGCGCGCAAGCGCTCGAAGGCGTCGTATTGGTACGACGGATCGCGCAGCGTCTGATCCATCACGTAGGCCAGCATCGCGGGCGTGGCCGCGTCTTGGAGCAGTTCCGGGATGACCGCATCGTCGAGCACCAGGTTCGGCAGCGTGATCCAGGGACTGCGCATCAAGCGCTTCGCGAGCGGCAGCAAGACCGGCGCGAGCGCGTAGAGCGCGATCGTCGGCACGCCCGAGAGCACCGCTTCGAGGACGGCCGTGCCGGAGGCGATCCAGGCGGCATCCGCGTCGGCGGTCGCGGCCGCCGAACCGCGCACGACCGGCAGTTCCCCCATCCCGGCCCGGCGCGCGAGCGCACGGATGGTCCGTTCGCTCGCGTCGTCGGCCGCCGCCACCACGGCCCGGAGCGCCGGTCGCGTGGCGCGCAAGAGCCGATAGGCCTCGAGCAGACGCGGGAGCAAGCGCGTGATCTCGCCCGTCCGGCTGCCCGGCAACAGCGCGACGGTGCCGCCGTCCGGCGGCGGCGCGGGACGACGCGCGCGCGCCGCATAGCCGGGCGCGAGCGGATGGCCGAAATAGGCGACCGGCAGTCCGAGCCGCCGGTAGAACGCCTGTTGCCGGCGGAACGCGGTGAGGGGGACCGCCACCGCCGCCACCGCGCGGGCCGCCTTCTCGTTATCCGTCCAGGCCGAGGGCGGCAGCGCGTCGAGGATCGGTCCGGCGTAGCGGCGAGCGCGCAGCGTCTTGGCCAGCCGCAGGTTGAACGCGCCGAAATCGACCAGCACCACCAGGTCCGGCGGACGTTTGGCGAGCCGCGCGGCGGTCCGGTACATCGCGTGCAGCAGCTTGGGGATGCGCGGGATGGCGGCGATCGGCCCGATGCTCGCCCAGCCTTGGTTGTCGCGCCACAGCGCGAAGCCGGCCTCGCGCATCCGCGTCGAGCCGATGCCCTCGAACGTCGCCTCCGGATCGAGCGCGCGGATCTCGCCGGCCAGCGCTACCGCGAGCAGCTCGCCCGACGGTTCTCCGGTGCTGAAGAAATACCGCACACCTACTTAGCGATGCCGCGATGCGACGGCGCTTCCAGGAAGGCGACGATCTCGCGACCGGACTCGGTCGCCACCTCGGCGCGCATCGCGTCGAGGGCTTGCGAGACGTTGAGCTTCGAGGCGTAGAGCAATTTGTAGAACTTCTTGATCTCGGAACGCTCTTCGAGCGTGAAGCCCGCGCGCCGCAGGCCGACCGAATTGAGCCCGTTCGGCTCGGCCGGCGAGCCTTCGACCAGGAAGAACGGCGGCACGTCCTTGGTCACCTTGCTGGCGCCGCCGACCATCGCGTACCGCCCGATGCGCGAGAACTGATGCGCGCCCACCTGTCCGCCGATGACCGCGAAGTCGGCGACCTCGCAGTGTCCCGCGAGCTGCGCCAGGTTGCTCATGATGACCGAGTTGCCGACGATGCAATTGTGCGCGATGTGGACGTAGGCCAACAGCAGGCAATCGTCGCCGACCGACGTGACGGATTCCTCGCCGGTGCCGCGCTGGACCGAGACGTATTCGCGCAGCACGGTGCGATCGCCGATCGTCGTGTAGGCCCGTTCGCCGACGTACTTGCGGTCCTGCGACGCCGCGCCGACGGTCGCGAACGGATAGATCTGGCAGTCCTCGCCGATGGTGGTCCAGCCGTTGACGACGACGTGGGCCTGCAGGACGGTGCCGCTGCCGACCGTCACGTTCTCGCCGACGATGCAGTACGGACCGATCTCGACGCCGCGCGCGATCTTGGCGGCCGGGTGGACGATCGCGGTGGGGTGGATCATGCTCGCCCTCCCTACGCGCGCAGCACGGAGGCGTCGGCGCCGAACACCCGCGGATCCGACGCGATCGAGAACATCAGCTCGGCCGAGCAGACGAACTCGCCGTCGACCGTCGCGGTGGCGTTGACCCAGCCGATGTTGCGCTTGTGCTTGGCCAGCACGACTTCCATCATCAGGCAGTCTCCGGGGATGACCGGGCGGCGGAACTTGGCCTTGTCGATGCCGGCCAGATACGGCGTCTTGCGCGAGAACTCGCCCGGCTCGAGGACGACGCATCCGCCCAGCTGCGCCATCGCTTCGATCATGTAGACGCCCGGGAAGAGCGGGTTGCCGGGGAAGTGGCCGGTGAAGACCGGTTCGTTGAACGTGATGTTCTTGTAGCCGCGCGCGCGCACGCCCGGCTCGAGCTCGACGATGCGATCGATCAGGAGGATCGGATAGCGGTGCGGCAGGAGCTCCATGATCTGCCGGATGTCCAATGCGTTCACGGGTTCGCTCCTTTGCGCAATGCGAGCGCGGCGGCGGCGTGCAGCGCGTGCCCGCTCTTGATGGCGACGATCTCGAACTGCGGCCACGCGCCCAGCAGCGCGAGGTCGCCGAGCAGGTCGAGCACCTTGTGGCGCACCACCTCGTTGGGCCAGCGGAGCGGACGCATCGGGCCGTTCGCGTCGAACACGATCGCGTTCTCGAGGCTGCCGCCGCGCGCCAGACCGCGCGCGCGCAGCGCCTCGACCTCGTGCAGGTAGCCGAACGTGCGGGCGCCGCAGATGTCCGCGCGGTAGACCGACGGCGTCATCGGGCCGTCGTAGTACTGCGTCCCGACCGGGGCCGGGAAGTCGGCCAGGAAGCGGATGCGGAAGCCGTCGGACGGAAGCGCGGCGATCAGGCGTTCGCCGTCGCGAAGATAGTACGGGACGTCGAGCTTCATCGTCCGGCGCGGCGCGGGCTGCGGCCGCAGACCGGCGGTCTCGATCAGGTCGACGAACTGCTTGCCGCTGCCGTCGGTGACCGGGATCTCGGGGCCGTCCACCGCGATGGTGGCGTTGGTCACGCCCATGCCGAAGAGGGCGGAGAGCAGATGTTCGACCGTCGAGACGGTCCGGCCGTCGCGGCCGACGACGGTCGCGCGCGACGTATCGGTCACGTACTCCGCCAACGCCGGGACCTCGAACGCATCCGCGCCGAGCGCGAAGACCAAGCCGGCGTCCTCCGGCGCGGGCCGGACCTCGACGCGCGCCTGCGCGCCGGTGTGCAGACCGACGCCATCGAACGCGAACGGCGCGGCGAGCGTCGCTTGCGTCATCGCTCAGTCGCTTTTCTTAGCGGCCCGCTCCAGTGCTTCGACACGAGCGATGAGTTTAGGGAGGTTGCGAAGGGTGACCTCTTTGCGCAAGCGCTCGCGATGTTCGCTCGCAGGCGCGCCGGAGACCATGATGCCGTCCGGCACGTCGCCCCAGACCTGGCTGGCGCCGGCGATGGTGACGCGCGAGCCGACCGCGATGTGTCCCTTGAAGCCGACCATGCCGGCGACGCGGGTGTAGTCGCCGATCGTGGTGGTGCCGGCCAAGCCGCACAGCGCGGCGATCGCGTCGTGCTTGCCGAGCGTGCAGTTGTGGCCGATCTGCACGAGGTTGTCGATCTTGGTGCCGTCGCCGATGGTGGTGCTGCCGGTCTGCGCGCGATCGACGCAGGTATTGGCGCCGATCTCGACGTCGTCGCCGAGGACCACGTTGCCGACCTGCGGGATGCGTTCCAAGCGGCCGTCGACGAACGCCCAGCCGAAGCCCTCGCTGCCGATGGTCGCGCCGGGGAAGAGCGCGACCCGCTCGCCCAGCACGCAGTCGTCCATCACGCGGGTCTGCGGCCGCAGCCACGCGTCGGCGCCGACGCGCGCGCGCGCGCCGACGTAGGCGCCGGCTTCGAGCACGACGCGCGCGCCGATGACCGAATCGCGGCCGACGTAGGTGTGGGCGCCCAGATGGGCGTCCTCGGCCACGCTCGCGCCGTCCTCGACGACGGCGGTCGGATGGCGGAAGGCCGCGGGACGCGGCGGACGGAGCATCTGCAGGAGCGACGCCAGCGCGACGCGCGCCGACGGCACCAGCAGCAGCGGTTTGGACGGTTCGGCCGGGGCCAAGCCCTCGTCGACCAGCACGGCGCTGGCGGCGGACGCGAGCGCGCCCGACAGATAGCGCTCGTCGGTGGCGAAGGTCAGCGCGCCCGCGACCGCGTCGTCGACCGACGCGATCCGATCGATGCGCACCGCGCCGTCGCCGGCCACCCGGCCGCCGACGCGCGCGGCGAGTTGGTCGAGCGTGCCGAGCGTTGCCGCCATATTAGGGGGTCGGGGTGGCCTTCTCGGTGATGTTGAGGGCCTTCTCGACGTCCGGCGTGATGTCCACGCCGCCGTAGCCGACGCCTTCGCGGGTCACCACCAGCTTGAGCTTGCGATCGGTCGCGACCTTGGTCGCGGCGTCGCGGATCTCTTGGGTGAGACCTTCGGTGATCCGGGCGTACTTCTGCTGCAGCGCGGCGCCCATCCGGACCTTCTGTCCGTTCGAGACCTTGCTGGCCTGGATCTGCTGCTCGTCGGCGGCCAACTGGTTCTGGAAGTCCTGATACTTCGTCCAGTTGGTGGCCACGCGCTGCACGTCGACCGTGCCGATCGGGCTGTTGTTGCCGCACGCCGCGAGGACCGCGGCGGCGAGGGCGAGGGTCATGAGATTGCGTATTTTCACTCGTGTAAACTTTCGACGTCTTTGCTGACTTCGTCCGTCAAGTCGTAACCGCCGACGGCGGCTTCGACGTTGTCGAACGCGACTTTCAAGCCACGATCCTTTGCGATGCGCGAGGTCTCGCTCTGGATCTGCGCAACGATTTTGTCGTAGAGGTCGCTGCGTTTCTTCTGGAGGTCTGCCAATTGCTTGCCCACCGCACCGGTCGCGCCGACGTCGGCGCCGTGAAGTGCGGCGAACTGCCGATCCAGATCGGCCTTGGTCTGGTTGTACTCATCAACGGTCGCTTGCGCGTCGGCTTGGAACTGCGTTTGGAACTGCTGATGGATCTGTTGGATCTTCGCCTGCAATGCGGGCGAAAGGTTGTTCGGCAGCGGGGCCGGCGCCAAGCTGCGCAGCTGCGAGGTGACCTCGTTGCGGCGCGACTCGAGTTTGGCGCGGGTCTGCCCTTGGATCTTCGCCGCTTGGGTCCGCACGCCCGCCGCGGTCTCGGCCTGGAGGGTCTTGCGATAGGCTTCGAGATCGGCCTGGTCCTTGGCGCGCAGGCTCGCGAGCGCGTCCGCCTCTTTCTTGTCGAGGGCGGCGAGCTGGGCGCGCAGCGCCTTGCGGGTGGCGTCGTCCATGGCGAGATTCGAGAGCCGCGTCTTGGCCGCCAGTCGCGCCGAGGCGTCGGCCTGCGAGAGCTGGAGCGAGAGCTGCGACTCGCGCTGCTGCGCGGCCTCGCTGCGGGCGGCGAACTTGGCGGCGGCCTGGGCCTGCAGCTCGCGCTCGACCGAGGCCAGCGCGGCGTTGTCTTGGGCGATGACGCTCTGCTGGTACGCCATGAAGTCTTGGTTGGCGGCCGCGGCCGCGGCTTGGGCCTGCTGGGCCGAGGTCCGGCTCATCTGACCGGCGACCGAGGAGCCGGCGCCGCTCTGACCCGCGGCCGAGAGCGCGGCCGCGACGGCGGCCTGTTCCTTGCGCGCGAAATCGCCCTGCTTCTGCGCGATGATCTGGTTGGCGCGATCCTGGGCGGCCTTGAGCTGGGCGTTGAGGGACTTGGTCTGGGCCGCGATCTGCGCGGCCGAACGCGGCACCCGGGGCCCGAGCGCGGACAGGTTCAGGGCCGCGATCGCGTCGTCGATACCGGCGAGCTGGCCGTAGAGCGGGTGGCGCTTCACCACCTCGTCCAGACGCACGTACCCCACGCCGCGGATCTGCGGCGAGTTCACGTCGACGCGCGCGCATGCGGCGAGCGCGCCCGCGGTCGACAGCGTCAGGAGAAGCGCGAGCGCCTTACTTGCTGAGGGCATCCTGGACATCTTTGGTGATGTCCGTGCCGCCGAAGATCACGTCCGCGCGATCGATGACGAGCAGAAGATTCTTCTTCTTGGCTACGTCGGCGGTGACGGACTTGGTCTGGTCGACGAGCGGCTTGAGCAGCTGGTCCTGTTTGTCTGAGAGCGTCTTGTTGTAGTCCTTGCCGACCTGGGCCTTATCCGCATCGGTACGGGCCGAGGCGAACTTGGCCGAGAACGCCGCGCGCTGGTCCGTCGCGAACTTCGCGAACTCGTCGTTGGCGGCTTTGACCTTGGGCAGCGCGTCGAGCGCGGTCTGGTCGACGAAGCCGATCTCCGAGGCGGGCGGCGTCGCCGACGGCGGCGCGAGCGCTTGCGAGGACTGCAGCAGGTCGATCACCTCTTTGGTCGCGTCGCGACCGCCGAAGATCACGATGCGCTTGTCGACGATGATCGTCAGGTTGTCGTTGGCCGCGACCTTGGCGATCGCGATCTTCGCGCGCGTGTAGAGCGGGCCGACGACCTCGCGCTGCTTGTCCGAGAACTTCTGCTGGAACTGGATCGTGATGCGCTGACGATCGGCGTCCGAGCGCGCCGCTTTGATGGCCGCGTTGTACTGGCCGTCGAGCTGAGATTTGTACGCGTTGAGCTGGCCGTTGGCGGCCTGGAACGCCGGCAGGGTCGCGATCGCGGCCTGGTCCACGAAACCGACGTCGCCGAGGTCCGCGGCGATGGCGGCCGGCGCGACGGCGCCGCCGAGCAGGAGCACGGCGGCGAGGATCGAGATGAAACGGATCTTCATAGTGTCCTTAGTTACTGTCGGTTTAGAATGACTGGCCGATGCCGAAGCTCGTATGGGTGCCGTTCTTGCCCTTGGCGATGTCGATCCGGACGGTATGCAGGCCGAGCTGCGGCACGTCGAAGCGGATGCCGAACCCGTAGTCGCCGCGGTACGCCCAGTTGCCCGGGTAGCCGATGATGCGGTTGGTGTACGGGTCGGTCAGCGGGACGGCGCCGCGGATGCGGTACGCCAGCTGGTCGACGAAGATGGCGGCGACGAGCTTGCGGTCGGCCGTGACCGGTTGACGGAACTCGAGTTGTCCGAGCAGCGCGTCGGTGCCGTAGAAGACCGTGTCGAAGCCGCGCAGCTGCTGGTCCGAGAACGTGTAGAGCGAGTTGGGCGGGATCGCGCCGGTCGTGCCTTCGGCCACCAGGTGGGCGCCGAACGTGCCGCCGGTCTTCTTCACCGGGAAGAACTTGGCGGCATCGAGGATCGACTGGGTGTAGCGGAACGACGAACCCATCGCGGGCACCGAGAGGATCTCGTTGAGCGAGACTTTGACGCCGCGGCTCGGGTTGTAGTAATCGTCGAGCGTGTTGACCGCCGCGCCGCCCGTCAGATAGACGAGTTTGTACGGCAGGCCCGTGTTGACGTTGGCGATCGACGACGCGCTGATGCCGAACGATCCGTTGCTGACGGTGCTGCTGCTGCCGCCGCCGATCGGGCTCGGCGTCGGACCGACGATGACGTTCGGCTGACCGCCCTGGAAGTAGTAGGGCGCCGCGACGACCGTGTCGTTGGTGATGCGCTGTCCGCTGGCGCCGGCGTAGAGCGTCGTGTAGTCGTTGAGACGGCGGCCGATGTTGACGGTCAGACCGGCCGACTTCGCGGTGCTGGTCGACGTGATGCCGAGCGGCGTCTGCGCGGCGCTGGTCTGGTAGAGCGTCACCGGGATCGGCGCCGGCGTTCCGCCGACCACCGGAGAGGTCGGGATGGTGCCGGTCGAGCTGACCAGATAGACGGGGTAATAGTAGGTCGTGCCGGTCGCGAACAGCGTGCCGCTGAAGCTGTACTTCTGCGACGCGGCGGTCTTGCCGACGTACGGGATGGTGACCTGGGCCTGCGTCTGGTACTGGTTCGAGCCCTTCTGGAACTGCAGCGAGACCGCATTGCCGGTGCCGTGCAGGTTGTTGTCCTGATAGCCGAGCGTGCCGTAGAGGCCTTGCCCGTTGATTCCGCCGGAGTAGCCGAAGCCGATCTGCGCGGAGGCGGTCTTCTGTTCGGTGACCACCCAGTCGAGCGTGACCAGTTCCGGGTGCTTGGGATCCGGACCGGCCTTCGGATTGAGGTCGACCTTCGAGAAGAACTGCGTGTTGTTGAGGCGGTCGTAGTCGCGATGGAGCGCGGCCTGCGTGACGACCATGCCCGGACGCAGGCGAAGCTCGCGGCGGATCACCTCGTCCTTGGTCTTGGTATTGCCGGTGATCTGGACGACCGCGACCTTCATCACGTAGATGTCGTACTTGACGTCGGCGGTGCCGGTCTTGTTGTCGATGGTGGTCGGGTCGATGCCGCCTTCGAAGTTGCCGATCTGGATGTCGTACTTGTCGTAGAGCTTCTTGAGCGCGTCGAAGTCGCGCTGCTGGTCCTCGGACGAGTAGACGTCGCCGGGCTTGATCGTCAGCGCCGCGATGATCGCGGGCGGCGGCAGCAGCGGGTCGCCGCCGATGATGATCTTGCCGATCGTGTAGCCTTCTTGGATCTGCAGCGTCAGCGCGCCGGTCGCCGGATCGAGGTTGAGGTCCTTGACGTGCGAGGGCAGCCCTTCGTAGCCGATCTTCTCGTAGTAGGCGTTGATCTTGAGCACGTCCTGTTTGAACGTGTTCGTGTTGAAGACCTGACCGACCGACGTGTCCATCAGCGCGAGCAGCGTGTCCGGCGGGACGTTCTTGTCGCCGTTGAACAGGATCTTGGTGATGACCGGGTTCTCGACCACGCGATAGGTGACCGCGATGCCGTTCGGGCGCTGGCGGACCAGCGGCGTGGCGACGTCGGCGAAGTAGCCCAGAGCGTTGAGACGCGCGAGGTCGTCGGAGACGAGCTTCGGGTTGTACGGCACGCCGGGTTTTGCTTCGAGGATCGACAGGATCTTGTCCGTCGGCACGTGGACGTTCCCGGTCACATCGACGGAAACGATCGTCGGCGAAGCGGCCGAGAGCGCTGCGGTCGGCGCCAGAAGCGCCATCAGCGAGATCAAGGCCAGCGCGACGCGCGCATGCCGGAGGCTAAAGGTCATCAGAAAACGTCTTCCCCTGCTGGTGCTGTACTGAGTCCCCATGCTGGGGCATCAGCCTTAGCGGTTGCTGACAATTCAGCGGTGTAACGCACGGCGAACGCGCGCTGTAACCCGGCTCGCCCTGTTCGCGCCTGCGGCCCTCGGGCCTTTCTTTACGGGGCCCTGCAGGCACGGTGCGGCCTCCCGCCCGGTCGCTACCAGAACAGGCGCTGCAGGGTGAACGTGAACCCGCTACTTCCTTGCAAGGCCTGTCCTGCCGTGAGCCGACTGGTCGAGGATCCGAACGATCCGGGCGTCTGGATCAGCCGGGTCGCGCCGGATTCGAAGAACGCGCTCAGCTGCGCGCTGGTCGAGTCGTTGGGGGCGTACTCCAGCCCGACCGAGGTCCGGGTCGGGATCCCGAAGGTGGTCGCATAGACCGCATTGACGTATTTCCCGAGCTTCCGGCGGACGTCGAACCCGACGTTTCCATAGTAGTCGACCGTCAGCGAGAGGCTGTCGAGGCCCAGGCCCTGCGAGAGCGCGTTCTCGATCGGCGCGATCAGCCCCGAGGCGAACTGGGCGTTGAGGATGTTGAAGGCCTCCTGGCCGATGGTGAGCGTGCCGTTGGACTGCGCGACGAGCACGCCCGGAAGGGCCTGACCGGTGTTTGCGAGCGGAGCTCCGGGTAGATTGCCTGGGGCCGGCGGCCCGGTCGGCTGGCCGGTGATCGGATTGAAGGCGATCCCGCTGCCGATGAATCCGCCGAACGGCGCGATCAAGGCCAGGATCTGGTCGTTGGTATAGCCGGGCGGATTCGAATTGAAGGCGATCGCGAGATGCGCGAGCGAGCCGTCGACCTTGATGGTGATATCCGCCGATCCGTAGGGGTTGCGGGCGCGACTCGGGTCCGGATTGACGATGTGGGTGACGCCGACGGCATGGATGGTCGGCATCACGCCGTCGGCCGGGTCGAACGAGACGCTCCCGGACTGCACCCGGAAGGCGCGGTCGAAGTAGGTCAGGGTGCCGCCGGTCGAGGTGAATCCGCCGGACAGCGTCGGCGCCGCCAAGCTGCCGCCCAGCAACGCCTCTCCGGTCCCGCCGATATCCAGACTCGCCAGACCCCCGCCCCTGACCCGCACGTTCTTCCGAGCCTTCACGTCGAGCGCGAGGTTCATGTCGACCGGCAGACCGGCCAGGCTCGTCCCGCCGTCCTTCGCCCCCTGCGCGCCGACGAACGCCGAGAAGGGGATGACCGCGTCCGAGGCCGCCAGGCTCCCGGAGAGCTTCGCGATGCCCGGCGGCGTCCGGTCGAGCGCCAGCGTGCCGTCGAGGGTTCCCCGGCCGTAGGCGGGCAGGTCGATCTGCGCGCTCGACGCCTTGGCGTCGAAGTGGTAGTTGACGTCGCCCGCGCGCCCGAAGCCTTGGGCGAACGCGATCGAGCCGCTGCCGCGCACGATGCCCGTCCCGAAGTGCGCGCTGAATCCCGAGATGGTGGCGCTGGTCCGGTCGAACGTGACCGACCCGACCGAGGCGGTGATCGGCGTCCGCTCGAGGTTGCTGGTGTAGGTCCCGTTGGCGATCGAGACCCGTCCGTAGATGCGCGGCTGGTGCAGGGTTCCGACCAGGTTCACGTGTCCGTCGAGCCTCCCGCCGAGCTTGGTGCCGTTGCCGAGCACTTCGTCGAGCGCACCCGGATCGACGCCGGTCAGCGCGAGGTCGAAGTTGACGGGCCGGTCGCTCGCGACTTGGAACGGCGAGAGCTGCAGCGGCAGGGTGCCGGCCAGGGTCGCCTCCCCGTGGGTGAAGGTCGCGCCCGCGTTGCGCAGCTCGAGGTTGCCGCCGGTCAGCCGGACCGAGCCGAAGATCGACGACGCCACCAAGCCGTACGCATCCACGCCGCTCGCGTCGAAGGCGGCTTGGAAGGTCGGCGCGAGAAGCGTGCCGCCGATCTGCGCGGTCGTCTCGAAGCTGCCCTTGACGGTGATGTCCTTGCGCGTCAACTGCGCCACCAGCAGCGGCAGGTCGTCGGTGACGGCGTGCACGGTGAGCGCGAGCGGCATCGTCTTGGTCAGACCGAGCGTCCCGGTGGCGGTCGCGGCGAACGCCGGCGCCGTCACCTCCGCGTTCTGCAGGACGATCGAGTCGCCGTTCGAGCCGACGGCCGCGGACAGCGCGTCGATCGGCAGCCGCCCGAACGAACCGTTCGTGAGGTCCGCCTCGCCGATCACGTGCAGGTGCGGATAGGCGCCGCGCACGCGCGCGGAGGCGTCGACCCGGCCCAGCAGCGGCAGTTCCGGATAGCCGAAGGCCGGCAGCCAGGTCGAGAGATCCATGTCGTCGACCGTCGCGGTCGCGTCGTAGCGCGAATCGGCCACGATCCGATCCATCCGGTCGGTCTTCGCGAGCGTCATGCTGCCGGCGACGTGGAGCGAGCCGTGCGCGCCCGAGACGGCCAGCTTGCCGTTGACGACGTTGCGCACGCTCGACCAATTCGCGATCGTGTCGCCGATCGGCAAGGCGCGATAGCGGAAGCCCTTCACGTCCACGTCGCCGTCGGTCGAGATGCTGCCGCCGCTATCCAGCAGCGAGAACGCGATCGCGCCGACGCCGTCGAGCGTGTCGCCCGTGTCGAAGAAATTGTTGAAGTCCGACAGCGTCGCGTGGGGCGCGCGCACCGAGAGGGCGTTCTCGCCCTTGCGCGCGATCGCCGAGAACCGCACGCCGGTGGTGCCGACCAGCGCGCCGCCGTAGCGCGCGGAGAGGCCGCCGCGATCCGCGTCCAGGCGGGCGGATGCGTCGACGAACGGCAGGCCGTTGACGCTTCCACCCGGCACGGCGACCGGCCCGGCCACGACCGGCGAACTGCCGCTCCCGCCGATCGCGAGGTCGGCATTGAAGACGCCGGTGGTCTGATAGCCCGGCAGATGCAGCGTCCGGAGCGTGGTCGCGACGTCGGCGGCGGGCACGTCCGCCTGCAGAGCGTAGCGCGGAGCGTGCGAGGACAGGCCGCCGATCGAGCCGTCGACCAGTCCGACCGCGTCGCCCAGCGAGCCGACCCCGTCGGTCACGCGCAAGGTCCCCCCATGGAGCGCGAGCGACGCGCTGCCGCTGACCGGATAACCCTGGGCGCGGCCGTCCTTGACGCTCACGCCCCCGTCGAACGACGGCATCGAGCCGCCTCCGTTGCCGAGGCGGCCGGCGACCGCGACGTCGCCGCTCTGGAGCGGTAGTCCGAGGCCGTGCAGGCCTGCGCCGTGCAGTCCGACGCCGACCAGCGCGATCGTGCCGGCACCGAGCGCGACCGGTTCGAACGTGCCGGCCGCGACCACGCGACCGTCGGCAACGGTCGCCTGGGCCGAATAGACGTGGAGCACGCCCTTGTCGTAGGCGAGCGTTCCGCTGGCGCGCTGGATGGCCACGCCGCCGAGCTGGGCGTCGGCGAAGGCGACGTCGTTCGCCTGCACGATCACGCGGTTCGGCTCGACCGAGAGCGCGACCGGACCGCTGACCGCACCGCTTCCGGCGATGCCGCCCAAGTACGGACGCAGCCCCTGCAGCGTGCCCGAGTACGAGCCGCGCGCCGCGATGCCGCCGGGCGAGAACGCGCCGGCGCCGTCGAAACTTCCCCACGGGCCGTCGACGTGCGCGCGCGAAATCGCCGCGTCGGCGAGATTCCCGCCGAAGGTCGCCGCGACCAGATCGAAGGGCACGTTCGCGACGGTCACCCGGGTCGCCGAGAGACGACCGGCCAGCACGATGTTCGCACCGCTTCCGCCCCCGACCACCGCGGCGTAGCCGAGCGTTCCGGAGATCGGCGGCAGTTGGGGCAGGCGCGCGCCCGGGAAGAGCGTCCGCGCCGGCGCGTGCAGATCGACGTTCTGCGCGATCGCCCAGAACGCGCTGGTGCCGCCGGGCCGGTCCAGGTGATAGCGCCCGGTCACGCTGCCGGCGCCCGACGCGATGTGGAACGGCGCGACCTCGGCGACGCCGTTCGGCGCGAACGAGAACAGGGCGGAGGCGTGCGCGACGTCGCGCGCCGAGGCGAGCGACCCGCGCGCCTCGAGGGCGACGTCGCTGCCGCCCAGGATCGCGTCCGCGACCATCGGTTCGTGCGGCAGCAGTTCGGCGACGTACGGCAGGTCGTCGGACGACGCGTCGGCGTGGATCGCGAGCAGCGACGCGACCGGTTTGCCGAGCGTCAGGCTCCCGCGTGCGATCGTGCGGACGCCCGCGTAATCGGCCAGCAGCGGCGCGACGTAGACGACCCCGTGCGCGAGCGCGACGTCCGCGTGCACCGCGTCGAGCGGGAGGTCGCGATAGTACGCGCGCGGCGCGTCTGCGTGCGCGACCACGACCGGATCGGCGGTCGCGCCTTCGATCAGCACGCCGATCCGGGCGTCGCCGCGGACCGGCTGCGCGCGCGCGAACGCGAGCACGCCGCGCAGCTTGGCCAGGTCGCCGCGCCCGCTCAGCCCGAAGCGCAACTGCGGCGCGGCGAAATCGAACAGGCCGCCGGCGACGAGCACCGGCACGCCCGCCAGCGTCGCATCCAGACGCTTGGAGAAGAACTGATCGTCGACGATCTGCAGTCGCCCGTCGATCCGGTCCAGCGGTCGGGCGAGCGACGCCACGTACAGCTGGCCGTCCGCGACGTCGAGGCTCGCGCCGACGTGATAGGCGATCGGCACGTTGGGCGCGACGTCGAGCGAGTAGACCTTCGCGTCGACGTGGTGCGCGGTGCCGGCCAGGATCTTGAGCGCGGGCGAGTTCATGATGAAGTTGCCGATCGTGCGGATCGGGATCGCCTTGGCCTGCAGATGGTGGATCGCGTAGCCGCGCAGCAGATCGACCGTGCCGACCGCGCGGAACGGCTCGGGCTTGACGTCTTCGAGATCGCCGCTCGCGACGTAGTGCGTGCGCGCCGACGAGTCGACGGTCGCATCGGCGGCGATGTGGAGGACGCGCTGACGCGTGTGGTCGCGCGCATACTCGGCCTGATCGACCAGGACCGCGCTGCCGTCGCGCACGCGCACGGTGAAGCGGAACGGCACGCCGTTGGGCCGGCCCGGGGGTCCGGAACTGGCCGTGCTCCCGGACGGAAGGATGATGTTGTAGGTGCCGTCGCGATGGCGCAGGGCGGTGAAGACGGGCGACGCGATCGCGATGCCGGTAAGGCCGAAGCGGTGGGTGCTGCCGGGCAGCAGATCGCGCAGTGAATAGTAGAGGTCGATGCGGGTCGCGTCGAGGACCGGCTCGCCGTTGCGCGAGACGTGGACGTCGAGGAACGCGCCGTGGTCGCGCCCGAGGCGCTGGTCGCCGATCCGGACGGTGTAGCCGGTCGCGATGCCGATCGCCTGATCGAGGCCGAAGCGGATGAGGGCATGGCGGCACGCGACCGCGAACCCGACAACCACCACTGCGGCCGCCAGGCCGGACCACCATCGCTTCTGCACGCTACGCTCGCTTATACCCCGGGCGGCGAATCACGCCTGCGCAAGGGGTCGCTAGGCGCTCGGTCGCTAACGGGGGATCGCATTACCAGACGAACGTGAGGACCAGGATGAAACGTCGCGGATTTCTGCTCGAGTCGGTCTCGGCGGTCGCCGCCGCGCAACTGCTCGGGCTGACCGGCTGCAGCAGCGGAGGCACGATCCCGGCTCGGGGCGTCGCGCCGAGCAAGGTCGGTCCGCTTTTCCTCGCGCAACTCAATGCGGTCGGCTCGGCCTATCCCGACGCCGCGACGATGGCGCTTCTGCGATCCGTCGCGAGCGCGAACCCGACGCCGCGGCAGGTCGAGATCGGCTGGAACGTCCTGGGCGCGTATTGCGGGACCGGACTGACGGTGCCGACGCAGATACCGCCGGCACCCGCGCTCGCCTTCCCGGCGGATCACGGCGAGCACTTCGATACGGAGATCGAGTGGCGCTACATCACCTTGAGCCTGCCGCTCTCGAACGGCGGCCTCGTCTCGGTGATCGCCAACTTCTTCCGCAAGGCGGTCGTGCCGGCCGCGAACGCGCCGGGCGTCGCCCCGTTGAACCGTCAGATCTACAGCACGAGCATCGCCGTCACCATCGAGATGCCGGGCGTCCCGGGCGTGCACTACGCGTTTCCCAATCAGACGTTCGCGCCCGTGGACGGCACCGTCACGGTGACCAATAACCCGTTCTCGATGACGGTCGGGCTCAACGGGCTCTTCGGAACGAGCGCGGTCTTCCCGCTGCACGCGCACATCGAGGATCCCGGCGATCCGTCGGTCGGGCGTCCGCCGATCGTGGTCGACGTCGACTGCGCCGCCAGCAACCCGCTCTTCTTGCAGGGCCTGAGCGGCTACGTCGGTCCGTCGACCAAACCCGGCGAGGTGCCGTCGGTCGGCTACTATTACTATTCGTGGCCGCAGCAGGCGACCACCGGAACCGTCACCATCGCCGGCACGAGCTACGCCGTCACGAACGGATTGGCGTGGCTCGACCACCAATGGGGCGGCGCGCCTGCGCCCGCCGCGGGATCGCCCGCATTCAGCTGGAGCGGCTGGTGCTGGTTCGAGTTCCAACTCGACGGCAACCGTTCGCTCACGCTCTCGGCGCCGCACGGCCCGATCGTCGGCGGCGTCTTGCCCGCGAGCAATCCCGGCTTCGGGACGTACGTCGCCGCGGACGGCTCCTCGCGACTGTTCGGCGTGAGCCTCTCGGTCGGCGCGTACGTGACCAGTCCGGCCACCGGCGCGCGCTACCCGTCCGACTGGACGATCCTGATCGCCGGGACCGGCATCGACCTGCTGGTCAAGCCGGTGGTCACCGTGCAGCCGCAGATCATGATGATGGGATCGTCGGCCGAGTACTCCGAGGCCAACGGCACCGTCACCGCGATCGGCATCATCGACGGCGCCGGCGTCGCGATGAGCGGCGTCGGCTATTGCGAAGGCGTCGGCTTCGAAGACCCGGCCGCACGCCAAGCCCGCGACATCGGCGAACTCAAGAGCGGCCTCGGCTGATCGCAAGAGGAGCGGGGTAGCCCCTCGCTACAGGTCGAGGTTCTTGACGCTCTTGGCGTATTCGAAGATGTACTGCTTGCGGGGTTCGACCTTGTCGCCCATCAGATCGGTGAAGATCTGCTCGGCCTCGACCGCGTCCTCGATGGTGATCCGCTTGAGGCGGCGATTGCCGACCTCCATGGTGGTCACCGCGAGCTGCTCGGCGTCCATCTCGCCCAAGCCCTTGTACTGCTGGATCTGGAAGTCTTTGATGTCGCCGTCCCCGATGATCGACTTGAGGTCGGCATCGGAGAACGCGTACCACTGCTTCTTGCCTTTCTTCACGCCGTAGACCGGCGGCTGCGCGATGTAGACGTAGCCGTCCTCGACCAGCGCCTTCATCTGGCGGTAGAAGAACGTCAGCAGCAGCGTGCGGATGTGCGATCCGTCCACGTCCGCGTCGGTCATGATGATGATCTTATGGTAGCGCAGCTTCTTGGCGTCGAATTCGTCGCCGAAGCCGGTGCCGAGCGCCGTGATCATGGTGCGGATCTCTTCGTTCGAGAGCACCTTGTCCAGACGCGCCTTCTCGACGTTGAGGATCTTGCCGCGCAGCGGGAGGATGGCCTGCGAGTTCGGGTCGCGTCCGCCCTTGGCCGTGCCGCCGGCGGAGTCGCCTTCGACCAGGAACACTTCGCTCTCGGCGGGGTTGGTGTTCTTGCAGTCGACCAGCTTGCCGGGCAGGCCCGAGCCTTCGAGCGCGTTCTTGCGGCGCGAGAGATCGCGAGCTTTCTTGGCGGCCTCGCGCGCGCGCTGGGCCTGCATGGTCTTCTCGATGATGGTGCGCGCGTGCTTCGGGTTCTCCTCGAAGAAGAACTCGAGACGCTCGTTGACCAGGCCGTAGACGATGCTGCGGACGGGCGCGTTGCCGAGCTTGGTCTTGGTCTGCCCTTCGAACTGCGGGTTCTCGAGCTTGACCGAGACGACCGCCGTGAGGCCCTCCATCACGTCGTCGGTCGAGAGGTTCGGCTCGCTCTCCTTGAGGATGCCGCGCTTCTTGGCGTACGCGTTGACCGCGTTGCTGACGGCGGTCCGGAAGCCGGTCAGATGCATGCCGCCTTCGGTCGTGTTGATGTTGTTCGCGTAGGCGTAGATCAGCTCGGTGTAGGTGTCCGTCCACTGCATCGCGACCTCGACGTCGACGCCATCGCGCTCGTTGTGGGTGGAGATGATCTCGTGGAGCGGATCCTTCTTCTCGTTGAGCCACTCGACGAACGAGACGATGCCGCCCTCGAACTTGAAGTTGCGCTCGCGCGGCTCTTCGCCGCGCTCGTCGCGCAGCGTGATCGAGAGGCCGCGATTGAGGAACGCCAGTTCGCGCAGGCGCTTGGCGAGCACGTCCCAGTGGTATTCGGTCGTGTCGAAGACGGACTTGTCGGCCATCCAGGTCTGGATCGTGCCGCTGCCCTCGGCCTTGCCGAGCTTCTTGAGCTTCTGCGCGGTGATGCCTCTCTCGAAACGCATCTCGTAGAGCTGCCCGTCGCGCTTGACGCGCGTGACCATCCACTCCGAGAGCGCGTTGACCACCGAGATGCCGACGCCGTGCAGTCCGCCCGAGACCTTGTAGCCGCCCTTGCCGAACTTGCCGCCGGCGTGCAGGATGGTCATCACGACCTCGACCGCGGGGAGCTTCTCGTCCTTGTGCATGTCGACCGGGATGCCGCGCCCGTCGTCTTCGACCGACGCGCTGCCGTCCTTGAAGAGCGTGACCCAGACGTTCTTGGCGTGGCCGGCCATCGCTTCGTCGACGGCGTTATCGACCGCTTCGTAGACGAGCTGGTGCAGGCCGCGCTCCGACGTGCTGCCGATGTACATGCCCGGGCGCTTGCGCACCGCTTCGAGCCCCTTGAGGACTTCGATCTGTTCGCCGGTGTAGTTGCTCGACATTTACTTCTTTTCGTTCCGTTCCGTTTTCGTTTCGTAGATCAACGCGTAGAGATCGTCGCCGAGCTCGTTGCGCACCGTCGCCGGCGCCAACCGGTCGGCGGTCATCCCGGACTTGAGCATCACGTACGACTGCGCGATCGCCCGCTCGCGTCCGTCGCGAGTGAGCGCTCCGGCGCGCACCGCCCGCTGGAGGATCGTCCACCAGCGTTTGAGCAGGCGGCTGCGGATCGCTCCGAACTCCCTACGGCTCAGGTCGGGAACGATCTCGTTCGCCGCCTCGTAGCCGATCAGCGGC
>JANWKW010000116.1 GCA_025451135.1 Vulcanimicrobiia bacterium
CCGAGTCGGCGCTCGAGTGGAACGTCACCGGTCCGGCCCTGCGCGGCAGCGGCGTGGCGTACGACGTGCGCAAGGCGTTCCCGTACTGCGGCTACGAACAGTACGAGTTCGACGTGCCGACCCGTACCGAAGGCGACGCGTACGCGCGCTTCCTGGTCCGCCTCGAAGAGATGGAACAGGCGATGCGCATCATCGAGCAGGTCCGCCGGAAGCTCGATACGCCGGGTCCGGTGATGATCGACGACACCAAGATCGCCGCGCCGCCCAAAGAGACGATCGCGCTCTCGATGGAGGCGCTGATCCACCACTTCAAGATCGTCAGCGAGGGCTTCCGGGTCCCGCCGGGCGACGTCTATCAGGCCGTCGAATCGCCGCGCGGCGAGCTCGGCTTCTACATCGTCAGCGACGGCGGCAACCGGCCGTATCGCGTGCGCACCCGGCCGCCGTCGCTCTACAACCTGCAGGCCCTCAAGGGCATGGCGACCGGCGCCTTCATCGCCGATCTGGTGGTGCAGATCGGTTCGCTCGACCCGGTCTTCGGCGAGGTCGACCGATGAGCGATAGACGCGCCGATTTTCCGGCGTTGCTGGCCGAGCTGAAGCCCGAATGCGACGCGCTGATCGCGCAGTACGAACAGCCGCGCTCCGCGCTGCTGCCGATCATCCACCTGTTCCAATCGCGCGAGGGCTACACCAGTCCCGAGGCGATGCGCGCGGCCGCCGCGATGCTCGACCTCACGCCCGCCGTCGTCGAGTCGACCGTGTCGTTCTACACGCTGTTCTTCCGCAGGCCGGTCGGCAAGTACGTGCTGCAGGTCTGTCGCGGGCTCTCGTGCTCGATCTCGGGCGCGAACGACATCATGGCCTACTTCCGCGAGAAGCTCGGCATCGGGCACTTGCAGACGACGCAGGACGGGCTGTTCTCGTACGAAGAGGTCGAGTGTCTGGCCGCCTGCGACAAGCCGGCCTGCATGCAGGTCAACCTGGAGTTCGTCTACTCGCTCACGCCCGCCATCGTCGACGAGATGATCGCGGCGATGCGGGCCGGCACGTATGCGACCGCGCCGATGGCGCAGACCGACGCGCCCGGCAAGACCTGGCAGGTGGATCAGAACGACGAGGTCTCGACCGGCGGCAAGAGCAAGGGCGCGCGGGACGTCAGCGATCCCGACAACGCGGGCGGCCTCGGCGACAAGGCGGGCGTGATCATGCTCGACCGGATCGTCGATCGCGACTTCGCCTTCCGCGGCCGCACCAGCGAACGCGTCGTGCTCGAAGAGCCGGCCCAGATCAAAGAACTCGTCAATGAGGATGCGCACCACTGATGGCAGCCGTAGTCACCCCGGTCCTGACGGCCGGCATCGGCGAGGCGGATCTGCGCGACATCGCGGTCTATCGCGGTCGCGGCGGCTACAAGCAGTGGGAGCGCGCCGTCCGCGATCTCAAACCCGCCGACATCCAGGCGGCCTGCGATGCGTCCGGCCTGCGCGGCCGAGGCGGCGCCGGCTTCCCGACCGGCAAGAAGTGGTCGTTCTTGCCGAACAACGATAAGCCGCGCTACCTGGTGTGCAACTGCGACGAGGCCGAGCCCGGCACGTTCAAGGACCACATGCTGCTCGAAGAGACGCCGCATCTGGTCCTCGAAGGCATCCTGCTGGGCGCCTACGCGATCGGATCGCATCACGCGTTCATCTATATCCGCGGCGAGTTCAAGGCGGGCTACGCGATCTTCATGGCCGCCCTCGCCGAAGCGCGCAAGGCCGGGTTCGTCGGCAAGGACCTGTTCGGGACCGGCTACGATCTCGAGGTGACCGTCCATCGCGGCGCGGGCGCGTACATCTGCGGCGAAGAGACCGGCCTGCTCAACTCGCTCGAAGGCAAGCGCGGCGAACCGCGCCTCAAACCGCCGTTCCCGGCGGTCGAGGGACTGTACGGCGCGCCCACCGTCGTCAACAACGTCGAGACGCTCGCCTATCTCGTGCCGATCCTCGAGAAGGGCGCCGCGTGGTTCGCCTCCGTCGGCACCGAGAAGAGCAAGGGCTACAAGATCGTCTCGATCTCCGGCCACGTCAACAAGCCGGGCAACTACGAAGTCGCCCTCGGCACGACCGTGAACGAGTTGATCCAGATCGCGGGCGGGATGCGCGAGGGGCGCAAGCTCGTCGCGGTGCAGCCCGGCGGCGGTTCGTCGGCCTGCATCTTCGAAGAGCACTTCGACTGCCCGTACGACTACGAGCACATCGCCAAGGCCGGCTCGATGCTCGGTTCGGGCGCGTTCCTGGCCTTCGACGAGACGACCGATTTCGTCGCCGCGGCGCACAACATGGTGCGCTTCTTCGCGCACGAATCGTGCGGCCAGTGCACGCCGTGCCGCGAAGGCGGCCACTGGCTCGAGATCGTCCTGCGGCGCTTCGTCGAAGGCCGCGGCCTGATGAGCGACCTCGACATGATGCGGCGCGTCTCGTCCACCATCACCGGCCTCAATCTGTGCGCCCTGGGCGATTCGATCGAGCCGTTCCTCAAGTCGGTGCTCAACCGCTTCCCCGCCCAGTTCGAAGCACGCGTGCTCAAGGAAACGACCCATGTCTGACGCGCCTCTCGTTACCGTGACGATCGACGGCGTGGCCGTGAGCGTGCCCAAGGGCACGCTGCTCGTCGAAGCGGCGAAGCGGATCAAGCAAGAGATCCCGGTCTACTGCTACCACACCAAGCTCGGTCCGGCCGGGCTGTGCCGCATCTGCCTGGTCGAGATCGAGGGCATGCCCAAGCTGCAGATCGCGTGCAACACCGCGGTCACCGACGGCATGGTCGTCCATACGCAGAACGAGAAGGTCGACACGGGCCGCTCGATGGTCGTCGAACTGTTCCTGGTCAACCACCCGCTCGACTGTCCGATCTGCGACAAGGGCGGCGAGTGCGATCTTCAGGACTACGCGATGGCCTACGGACGCGGCGCGTCCGACTCGGTCGACGGCAAGACCACCAAACCGAAGGCCGTCGATCTCGGTCCGACCATCGTGCTCGACGAAGAGCGCTGCGTGGTCTGCCAGCGCTGCGTGCGCTTCGACGACATCATCGCCGATGAATCGCAGCTGGTGCTCAAGGATCGCGGCTACAAGGACATGATCGCGACCGCCACCGGCGATCCGTACCGCCACAACTTCACCGGCAACGTCACCGAGCTCTGTCCGGTCGGCGCTCTCACCTCGAAGGCCTACCGCTTCAAGTCGCGGCCGTGGGATCTGGAGCGCACGCAGACCACCTGCACGCAATGTCCGGTCGGCTGTCAGGCGTTCGTCGACACCCGCTTCGGCGGCGTGCAGCGGGTGATGTCGGTCGAGGGCGACGACGCCATCTCCGACGGCTGGCTATGCGACCGCGGCCGCTACAACACCGGTTTCTACGCGTCCCGCGATCGCATGACCCAGCCGCTGCTGAAGAAGGACGGCGCGTTCGTCCAGATCGGCTGGGACGATGCGTTCGCGCTGTGGGCGAAGGCCGTCAAGGCCGGCGAGTCCGGCGCGATCGGCGGCGGGCGACTCACCAACGAAGAGGCGTACTTGCTGCAGCACGTGTTCCGCGCGGCGGGCGTGGCGAACCTCGACTGGCGCGCGGGTTCGCAGCTGGTCGCGACCCCGTTCGGCCGGAACGGCAGCTATACCGACCTCGAGAACGCCGAGCTGGTGCTGATCGTCGGCGAGTCGCCGGCCGAACGCGCGCCGGTGATGGATCTGCGCGTGAAGAAGGCCGTTCGCAAGGGCGCGCGCGTGGTCGCGGTCGCGACCGCGGCCGATGCGGCCGCGGCCCTTCAGGGCGCTGCCGCGGTCGCGCTGATCTGGGACGGCGTCGACGGCGCGCTCGCGAACGGCGTCTACGACGCGGTAGCGATCGCCAATCCGCACGTCTACATCGCGAGCGAACAGGCCAACGCGCGCGGCGCCGAGGCGATGGGCGTGCTGCCGGCGGGCGGTGCCAAGGACTTCGACGCGATGCTGGCCGGCGGCATGGCTTCGCTCTCGCTCTTCGGCGTCAACCCGGTGCTCAACCATCCGGACGGCGCGGCCGTCGCCGAGGCGCTCGCCAAAATCCCGTTCGTGGTCGTGAGCGATCTGTTCCTCACCGAGACGGCCCGATGCGCGACCCTGGTGCTGCCCGCCAAGGGCGCCTTCGAGAAGAGCGGGACCACGCTCGACCTGGCCGGCGACCTGCTTCCGGTCAACCGATCCCTCGACGCGCCCGACGGCACGCTCTCGGACTTCGAGATGCTGATCGGCCTCGCGCAGCAGTTGGACGTGGGCCTGCCGACGAGCGAAGCGCTCGAACGCGCCGTCGTCGAGGCCGCGGCCAAAGCTCCGCTGACGTCCTTCGAGACGCTCGCTTCGAGCGCCGCGAGGGCGCCGCGAGCCACGCACCTGTTCGCGGGCGGCGGGACCGCCGCGCACGACGAACGGATCGCGGCCCTGCGGCCCGTCGTCGCGGTAGCAGAAGCGGTGGAGGCGTAACGTGGACGTCGTCACCAACGTCCTGACGGCGCCGTACTGGCCGTTCGTCCTGCTCAAGTCCGGCATCCTGGCGTTCGTGGTGATCACGACGTTCGCATACGCGATGCTGTTCGAGCGCAAGGTGCTCGGCTGGATGCAGCTGCGTCCGGGTCCGAACCGGGTGGGCCCGTGGGGCATGCTCCAACCGGCCGCCGACGCCGCCAAGCTGATCCTCAAAGAAGACCTCACGCCCAAGTCGGCCGACCCGCTGATCTACCGCTTGGCGCCGTTCATCTCGCTGCTGACCGCGTTCGCGGCGTTCGCCATCATCCCGTTCGGCGAATCCAAGGACGGCCTGTGGGCGGTCGGCAACGTCAACGCAGGCATCCTGCTCCTGATGGCGATCACCTCGATCGGCATCTACGGCATCACCCTGGGCGGCTGGGCCTCCGGCTCGAAGTATCCGCTGCTCGGTTCGGTCCGTTCGACCGCCCAGATGATCTCCTACGAACTGGCGATGACGATGTCGTTCGTCGGCGTGCTGATCCTGGCGGGCACGACCTCGCTCGACGGCATCGTCCACGCGCAGGCGCACTGGTGGTTCGTCGGTCCGCAGATCGTCGGCTTCCTGCTCTACGCGATCACCGCGGTCGCCGAGACCAACCGCACGCCGTTCGACCTGGTCGAGGCCGAGACGGAACTGGTCGCCGGCTTCCACACCGAGTATTCGGGCCTGCGCTTCGGGCTGTTCTTCATCGCGGAATACGTCAACATGCTGACGGTCTCGTGCATCGCCACGCTGCTCTTCCTGGGCGGCTGGAACGCGCCGTTCCATCTCACCGCGGTCCCGGGAATCGTCTGGTTCCTGCTCAAGGTCGGCGCGTTCATGTTCTTCTATATGTGGCTGCGCGCGACGCTGCCGCGCTTCCGGTACGACCGCCTGATGGCGTTCGGCTGGAAGGTGCTGCTCCCGGTCGCGACGCTCAACCTCATCCTTACCGCCGTCGTCGTGGCGATCTGGGGATAACGATGGCACTACGCAAGCACCTCTTCAACGTCGGCGCCATCCTCAAGGGCATGTCGGTCACCTTCTCGTTCATGTTCAAGAAACGTCCGACGATCGAATATCCGTCGGTGAAGAAGCAGCACGCCCCGCGCTTCCACGGGCTGCACGAACTCCGCCGCTACGACGACGGCAAAGAGCGCTGCATCGGCTGCGAGCTGTGCTCGAGCGCCTGTCCGGCCAA
>JANWKW010000117.1 GCA_025451135.1 Vulcanimicrobiia bacterium
CGAGATGTTGCGCGGCGGTCCGCCGCCGCCGGTGAGGATCGTGGCGATCGCGCGGGCGATCCGCCCGTCGTGCTCGGTAGCCTCGCCGCTCGCGACGCGCGCCGAGATCTGCGCGTCGACCGCCCCGAAGCCCATCTCGCCGAGCACCGGGATGGCGGCGCGCTGCTCCGGCGCGACGTAATCGTTGGCCAGCGCCAGTACGCGAGCTTTGGCATCGGCGATCAGCAGGCTCGGGTCGCGGGTCACGCGATCGAGCGGGTCGAGGAAGAGCAGGCCGCGCGCGCTCTCGGCGTCGACGCTGCGCTTGGCGAAGACGATCGTCTCGAAGGCGTGGCGCAAGGCGAGGTCGGGCCGTTCGACGCCGAAGTGCTCGACCGCGCGCGCGTACAACTCGGTCGTCCCGCCGAGGTCCGGCAGAATGCCGACCGCCGCTTCCGGAAGGAACGCGCGCAGGCCCTCGTGCGCCTGCACCCGATCGCAGTACATCGTGAGTTCGAGCGCGCCGCCGACCGTCATGTTGAACGGCGCCGCCACGACCGGGAACGGGCACGTGCGCACGCCGGTGGTGACGCGCTGGAAGCGCTTGGCCGCCGTGCGGAACGCGTCGCGATCCTCGCCGACCGCGTCGAGCAGCGAGAGTATCCACTGCAGGTTGGCGCCGAACGAGAAGTTCGAGCCTTGATTCCCGACCACCAGACCGCGATACGATCCGGGGACGATCTCGAACGCGCGCTCCGCCATGGTGAGCGTATCGCCGTCGAGGGTGTTGCCTTTCGAGTGGAACTCGAGACAGAGCACGCCGTCGTCCAGGTCGAGCAGGGACGCACCGGCCGCGGTCGCGACGACGCGGCGCGGATCGGCGTGCAGCTGCGCGAGCGTCGGTAAGGCATGGACCATGCCGCCTCGTTCCCGGGCCCGGCAATCCACCCTCTCGCAACGCCGGCGACCCACATCAAGATCGCGGTCCACCGGGGCGAGGTCCCGGCCTTCACCCAGTAGACCCCAAGGGTCTCTCTGTACAACAAAGCCGCCGGGCCTCGCTCGGCGGCGTTTTCTTTCCGGACGCCGAAGAAGAGAAAGACACATGATGACGACGCACCGTATCCGGGCCGCTCTGGCCGCCCTCGTCCTGCTGACCGGCCTGGGCGTCTCGAGCGCCCGAGCCGCATCGCTCCCGGCCGAGACCGCCTACAACGTCCGCGAGAGCTACCGGCTCCTGTCGACCAGCTACTACAAGCCGGTCGAGGACGCCGTCCTGCTCGACGGCGCGCTCGCCGGGCTGTCCGGCCAGGCCCATCGCAAAGGCGTGCGGCTGACGCTGCCGGCCCTGCACGATCTCGATACGAACGTCGCGCTGACGCGCCTGGACGGCGCGATCGCCGCCGCGGCCGTGCGCATGCACGTCTCGGCGACCGATGCCTCGTACTTCGCGATCGACGGCATGGCCAAAGCGGTCGGCGATAAGTACACCGTCTTCCTGACGCCGAACGACCTCAAGCAGTTCCGCGACGGGCTCGATCCGGAGAAGATCTCCGGCATCGGCGTGATCGTGGCGCCGGACGCCGCGACCGGATACATCCAAGCGGCCTACGTGATGCCCGGAACGCCCGCCGATAAGGCCGGCCTGCAGGGCGGCGACGACATCGTCTCGGTCGACGGCATCAGCACCAAGGGCATGCAGCAGGATGGCGTCACCAAGATCCTGCGCGGACGGACCGGCACGATCGCCCACGTCGGCACCGCGCGCGGCGGCGCGACCCTTCCGACGGTCGCGATCGTGCGCGCGCAAGTCTCGCCGCCGACCGTCATCTATCGCATGCTGCCCGACCACGTCGGCTATCTGGCGGTCTTCGCATTCGGGCAGGAGACCCCGGATCAGTTCGGCCTCGCGCTGCAGCGCGTGCGCGACCAGGGCGCGCAGTCGCTCGTGGTCGACCTGCGCAACAACGGCGGCGGCTACGTGCGCTCGGCCATCCAGATCGCGCAGAACTTCATCGCCGACAAACCGCTGCTGACGGTCGAGCAGCGTGGCGTTCCGGATCAAACCGTCACCGCCGACGACGGCGCGACGGTCGCCCTGCCGATGGCGGTGCTGGTGAACGAGAACTCCGCTTCCGCCTCCGAGATCACCGCGGGCGCGCTGCAGGACGACGGCGCGGCCATGCTGGTCGGGGCCAAGACGTTCGGCAAGGGCGTGATGCAGGACGTCACGCCGCTTTCCGACGGCTCGGCCATCAAGATCACGATCGCGCACTATCTGACGCCGTCCAATCGCGACATCAACCTCAAAGGCATCGTGCCCGACGTGCTGGTAGAAGAGAACAAGGGCGCCCGCTACGGCGACCCGGTCCACGACGCGCAGCTGCGCGCCGCGATCGTCGCGCTGCAGAAGAAGGTCGCCGTCAAGTCCCCGTAGACCGCCGCCCCTGGAGGGTCGATCATGGACGCCGCCGCCCAGTACGCTCTCGCCTACGCGCTGACCACCAGCGCGGGATTGCGCGGATTGCTAACCCTCGCGGTCGTCTCGGTCGCCGTCCATTTCAACTGGCTGCACGCGCCCGACGCCTTCACCTGGCTCGGGTCGACGACCGTGACGATCGTGCTGATCGTCGTCGCGCTGGTCGACTTCGTCGGCGACAAGATCCCGGTCGTCGATCACGGCCTGCACGCGATCAATCTGGTCGTCAAGCCGGCCGCCGCCGCGATCCTGGTCGGCGGCGCGGTGCATCCGCACTCGGGCGGCGAGCTGATCGCGCTGATGGTGCTCGGCGCGTTGAACGCGCTCGGCGTCGCCGGCGCCTCGGCCGCGATCCGCGGCACCTCGACCGCGACCACCGGCGGCATCGCCAATCCGTTCGTGAGCCTGTTCGAAGATGCGGTGGCCGGCGTCACCATCGTGCTCGGCTTCATCGCGCCGCTGGTGGCTGCAGCCCTCGCGCTGGTGCTAACGGTGCTGGTGGTGCGAATGGGTTGGGGTGCTTGGCGGACCGTCCGGACCACCTAGCTCGCCGCGGATGAAGCGGACCAGCTTCACGCGCGTCCCGTTCTTCGCGAACGTCACCGAGTCCATCAACCGCCGCATGATGTAGATCCCGAAGCCGCGATTGCGATCGTCGGGGCCGATCTCGGCCGCGTCCGGCGGCGCGTCGAAGCCGTCGCCGCTATCCTGGATCTCGATGCGGATCTCGTCGTCCTGGAACGAACACGCCACCGAGAACCCGCCGTTGCGCCGGCCGCGCCCATACTCGGAAGCGTTGCTCAGCGCTTCGCCCGCGGCCAGGCGGATGTCCGCGATCGCTTCGTCGTCGAAGCCGCATAGCCGCGCGAAGGACGCGATGGCGTTGCGAGCGAGCGCCACGTTGCGCGGCTCGTTGGTGAAGGTCGCCCGGTAATTGGGGATCACGCGTCCCTCAGGTATCTCACCTCTTCGACATACCCGGCCCATCCGGGTGCAAACGGGGCAAGCGAGCGAATCCGGCGAAGGAAGCGGCACTCGGGCGATTAGCTCAGTTGGTAGAGCGCCTGCTTTACATGCAGGATGTCGGCGGTTCGAGCCCGTCATCGCCCACCATTTTCGAAGGTCGTCTGCATGAATATCACCGTCGAATCGCAGCCGAGCGGCGTCGTCGTGGTCACGATGGCGCGGCCGGAGAGGCGCAATGCGCTCTCGCTGGAGATGATGCGCGAACTGATCGCCGCGTTCCGCGACGCGTCGGCGCAGAAGACGACCCGCGCGTTCGTGCTGCGCGGCGAAGGCCCGGCGTTCTCGGCGGGCCACGACCTGCGCGAGATGCAGTGCGCCGATGCCGCCGGGCACGCGGAGATCTTCGACGTCTGCGTCGAGCTGATGGAGACGATCCAAACCATCCCCCAGCCGGTCGTCGCCGAGGTCGCGACCGTCGCGACCGCGGCCGGCTGCCAGTTGGTGGCCACCTGCGATCTGGCGATCGCGGCGGCCGAGGCGCGGTTCGCGACGCCGGGGGTCCGGATCGGGCTGTTCTGCACCACCCCGATGGTCGCACTGACCCGGGCGGTCGGCCGCAAGCGGGCGATGGAGATGCTCCTGACGGGGGACTTCATCGACGCCCCGACCGCGGAGCGCTGGGGGTTGGTCAACCACGTCGTCCCGGCCGGGCGGTTGCACGATGAGGCGCTGGCGCTGGCCGGCCGCATCGCAGCCGCCAGCGGCGAGACGGTGGCCCTGGGGAAAGCGGCCTACTACCGGCAGATCGACCTTCCCCAAGCCGACGCCTACGCCTATGCGAAGGGCGTCATGGCCCGTAACGCCGGCATGCAGGACGCCGCTGAGGGGATCGCCGCCTTCGTCGAAAAACGGCCGCCGGAATGGCACACCTAGGCCCCGCTTCACACCAAATTCTTACGCTACCGTAAGATTAAAGCGAGGGTACTTCCCACGGTCCTCGAATCGTGGTATTAGTAAGTTCGTGAATCGACCGTGGGCGCGATTCCGGACCGGTCAACATAAAAACGTCGCCCACACCCGGTATGCGGGAAACCGCATACGCGACGGCACAAGGCCCGCCTCTGGCGGGCCTTGTGTTATCTTTTGGCGGGCCTGCCGGGGCCTTGGGGCGAAGGTTTTGCCCCCGTGAAGAGCCTGCCGTCATCGACGCGCTATGCCGCGTTCGTCCTCCTCGTTGCCCTACTGGCCTCGCTGGCCGTCGCCGCCTTCCGATTCCAGATCGAGCGCCACACGCGCCACGTCGAGATCGCGATGGACTACAACGACTTCATCCAGCTCGCCAAGTCGTACGACTACAAACCCGACGCCTTTCTGATCGCGCTGCGGCGGGCGGGGCTGACCTCGCTCGCCCTCTCCGAGGAGCTGGGCGCCAACGTCGGGTCGGACGGCAAGGTCAACATGCTGACCGGCACCCAAGTGCTCGACCAGGCGCGGCTCTCGCCGATCGCCGATCCGACCCTGGCCGGGCTGGTGAAGGCGGGCGCGGTCAAGCCCGACTTCGTCTACCTGCAGATCTACGACCGGCCGACCTTCGACCGCTACATGCAGATGCTGCCGCTGCACTTCGAGGCCAAGTCGATCAAGGTGCTGCGGGCGACCGCGCCGTGGCTGATCGCGGTCCACACCCAGATCGATTTCTTCGGCAATGTCTCGCTCGGCATCCCGGCCGACCAGCTCGCGCTCGCGCGCCGGCTCGGGCTCGAGATCGTCCCGCGCTTCCAGAACGACGAGCGCTACCAGGCGCCGCAGATCGCGAAGCTGTTCGCAAGCCTGGGCGGCGACAAGCGCGTCTCGACCGCGATCTTCTTCGGCCTGCGCAACCAGGTCGTCGGCTTCCCGGACCACATCGACGATACGGCGCAGATCTTCAAGGATCACAAGTACGCGTTCGGATCGATCGAGATCTACGACGACACACAGATCCAGAAAGGCAACGACACGCTGGCCAAGGACATCCCCGGCCAGACCGTGCGCGTGCTCGCGATCGCCAAGACCGAACTCGACAAGCTGAAATTCGACGAGGTCGTGGCGCGGTACGTCCTTGGCGTGCGCGAGCGCAACGTCCGCGTCGTCTACCTGCGTCCGTTCGGCCATCAGCAAGGCGACCTGAGCATCGAGGCGACCAACGTCGCGATGGTCAAGCAGATCGCCGACGCGCTGCACGACGAAGGCTTCACCCTCGGCCGGGCCGCGCCGATCCCGCAGTATCGCGGCAACAACCGCATCCTGGTCGGCCTGGCGGCATTGGCGCTGCCGTCGCTGCTGGTGTTGCTGCTGGGTTACTTCGGCCGGTATCGTCGGTCGTACGCGATCGCGCTCTACGCCGGCACGATCCTGTTCTATCTGGCCGGCGCATTCAGCTCGCATGACGCGTTCGTGCGCTCGGTGATCGCGCTGCTCTCGGCGCTCGCGTTCTCGGCGGCGGCCTTTCTCGCGATGGCGCGCGCCTTCCGCGAGGATCCGGCGCCCACGACCGGCGCGCAGATCCTGCGCAGCTTGAAGTGGACGCTCGTCGTCGCGGGCGTCGCGATGCTCGGTGCGCTGGTGGTCGTCGGGCTGATGAGCTTCCCGCTCGCGATGGAAGAGATCGAACGCTTCCGCGGCGTCAAGCTCGTGCTGGTGGTGCCGCCTCTGATCGCGCTCTCGCTCTATCTGTTCAGCGGGCGCTTCGGTACCGATCAAAGGCCGGTCGAGATCTTCGGCATGCCGGTCCGCGCCTACCACCTGCTGATCCTGGCGGTGGTTGCGGCGGGCGGCGCGTTCCTGATCATGCGCAGCGGCAATCAGAGCGATATCGCCCCGTCGGCCTTCGAACTCTCGCTCCGGCACGGGCTGACCGCGATCCTCAACGTCCGGCCGCGCTTCAAGCTGTTCCTGTTCGGCGTGCCGATGCTGATGCTCGCGCCCGCGCTGCTTCCGGCGCACCGCCGCGTCGCCGGCTGGCTGATGGCGCTCGGCGCCGGGGTCGGCATCGGCGACATCATCGACACGTTCTCGCACCTGCACACGGCGCTGGCCGTCTCGCTGCTGCGCATCTTCAACGGCCTATGGGTCGGCGCGATCATCGGCATCCTCGCGATCCTGATCTATCGCGCCGTCGTCCGTCGGCTCGCTCCTCGCACGGCATAGCCGCATGCGCGTGCTGATCTCGGGCTACTACGGGTTCGGCAATCTCGGCGACGAGGCGCTGCTCGACGTCATCGTCACCCAGATCCGCGCGCGCTTTCCCGAGGTCGAGATCGACGTGCTCTCGGCCGACCCGGCCGGAACGCGCGCGCGCCTGCGGGTCGACGCGACGCCGCGCTGGAGCTCGCGCGACGTCCGCGCCGCTATCGCCCGCGCCGACGTCGTGCTCTCCGGGGGCGGCGGCCTGCTGCAGAACGCGACCAGCCTCAAGAGCCTGTTGTACTACGTCGGCATCATCCATCAAGCGGTGAAGGCCAGACGCAAAGCCATGATCTTCGCACAATCGATCGGCCCGCTCGACGTGTTCGGGCGCTTCGTCGTGCGCGAAGGCTGCAAGGGCATCGCGCGCGCGACCGTGCGCGACGCCCGTTCCAAGGAGCTGCTCGAGTCCGTGCTTCCCTCGATCGCGGTCGAACAGACCGCCGACCCGGTCTTCCTCTACGACGCCGCCGACGACGATGCGGATCTGCGCGAAGAAGGCCTCGGCTCGGAGAGCCGTCCGTACGCGATCTTCAGCGTGCGCAAGGTTCCGGCGCTCAAGGACGGGGTCGCGCTGCTGGCGCGCGCCGTCGACCGCCTGGCCGACGAGCACGGCATCCGCTCGGCCTTCTTGCCGCTCGGCGGCACGGTCGACGCCGAGGTCTCGACCACCGTCATCCGGCTCTGCAAGAGCGGGCCGCTGCTGTTGCCCGAGTGCCCGTTGCCGCGCGCGGCCGCGATCCTGCGAAGCGCCCGCATCGTGGTCGGCATGCGCTTGCACGCGCTGATCTTGGCGGCGCGTTACGGCGTGCCGTTCGCCCCGATCCCGTACGACCCGAAGGTCCAGTCGCTCTGCGACGACCTGGGCTATCCGCTCGGCCCCCTGTGGGTGCCGGGCAAGCCCGCGCCCGGGGCGGAGAGCGCCGATATGCTGATCGACCGCCTGGTGGCCCAGCGCGACGCGCTCTCGACGCACCTGCGGGAACGCGGCGAAGCGATTCGGGCGGCGGCCGCACGTAATTTCGATGTGCTCGGCGAACTGATCCGCGAATCATGAGCGAGACGGACGATCGCGATTATCGCGCGACCTTGAATTTGCCGCAGACGGAGTTCCCGATGCGCGCCGACCTCCCCAAGCGCGAGCCCGGCCGGGTCGCGTGGTGGAAGGAGCACGGCACGTTCGCGCGCCGTCTGGCCAAGAACAAGGCCGACGGCAACCCGCATTGGATCCTCCACGACGGGCCGCCGTACGCCAACGGCGAGCTGCACATGGGGCATTTCCTCAACATGGTCCTCAAGGACGTGTTCGTGAAGATCGCCCTGCTCGACGGCAAGCAGACGCCGTTCGTGCCGGGTTGGGACATGCACGGTCTGCCGATCGAGCTCGAGACCCTCAAGCATCTCGGCATCAAGGATTTCCACGCCATCGACCCCCTCGAACTGCGCGAGAAGTGCAAGGAGCGCGCGCTGTACTGGCTCGACCGTCAGCGCGACGTCCGCGTGCGGATGGGCAACTTCGGCGATTGGGACCATCCCTACATGACGATCGCGCCGGAGTTCGAGGCGACCATCGTCGAGACGCTGGCCGCCCTCGCCGAGAAAGAGCAGCTCTATCGCGGCCTGCGCTCGACCCTGTGGTGCATCCACGACGAGACCGCGCTCGCCGAAGCCGAGATCGAATACGAGCCCAAGACCAGCCCGAGCGTCTACGTCCGCTTCAAAGCGACCGACGAACAGGCTGCGGAAGTGCTGTCGCATTTTGTCGGTGCGGACGTTGCCAGCACCGGGAGTAGCACCGTCATCCCGAGCGTAGGGAGCGAAGCGACCGGAGTCGAGGGACCGCCGCTCAGCGTCCTCATCTGGACGACCACGCCGTGGACGCTGCCCGCCAACGTCGCGATCGCCTTGAGCGCGGATGCCGAGTACGGCCTCTATCGCGTCGGCGACGAACTGCTGGTGCTGGCGACGGTCCTCGCGCCCAAGGCGCTCGGCGATGCCTTCGCGGATGCGACCCGCATCGGCACCGCCACCGGCGCGCAGCTCGACGGGCTCTCGGTCCGCCATCCGTTCCTCGATCGCGACTCGCTGCTGGTGCTCGCCGACTATGTCGAGCTCGAGACCGGCACCGGCGCGGTCCACACCGCCCCCGGCCACGGCGCCGACGACTTCGAGACGGGCGTCAAGTACAATCTGCCCATCCTCAACCCGGTCGACGCCCGCGGCATCTTCACGCAAGAGGCCGGCCCGTACGCCGGCATGCACATCTGGAAGGCCAACAAGCGGATCGTCGAGGATCTGCAGGCGAGCGGCGCGCTCTGGCGGATGCACGAGTACGAGCATTCGTACCCGCACTGCTGGCGCTGCCACAATCCGGTGATCTTCCGCGCGACCGCGCAGTGGTTCATCTCGCTCGACATGAACCACCTCCGGCAGAACGCGCTCGACGCGATCGCGAAGGTGGCGTACACCCCGGAGTGGGGCCAGAACCGCCAATCGCAGATGATCGAGACGCATCCGGAGTGGTGCGTCTCGCGTCAGCGTACGTGGGGCACGCCCATCCCGGCGCTGATCTGTCAGCGCTGCAACGATTCCTTCTTGGATCCGGCCGTCGCGCGTCGTGCGGCCGCGCGCTTCCGCGTCGCCGGCGCGGGCACGTGGTGGAGCGATCCGCTCGAGACGTTCGCGCCGGCCGATTCGACCGTCTGCCCGAAATGCGGCTCGACCGCCTTCGAACGCGAGAAGAACATCGTCGACATCTGGTTCGAATCCGGCGTCACGCACTTCGCCGTGCTCGGCACGCCGGATCTGCCGTGGCCGTCGGACCTGGTGCTCGAGGGCGGTGACCAATATCGCGGCTGGTTCCGCAGTTCGCTCCTGACCGCCGTCGCCGTCAAGGGCACGGCCCCGTACAAGCACGTGGTCAAGAACGGCTGGGTCAACGACGAGCACGGCCGCCCGATGTCGAAGTCCAAAGGCACCGGCATCGATGCCAGGGATGCGATGGAGAAGTGGGGAGCCGACGTGCTCCGCCTGTGGGCCGCCTCGGTCGAGTTCGTCGACGACGTGCGCTTCGGTCCGAACGTGGTCGGCCAGGTCGGCAACGTCTACCGCAACGTGCGCAACCGCATCCGCTTCATGCTCTCGAACCTCTACGACTTCGGAACCACCGATGTCGTGCCGCGCGAACGGCTCGAGCCGCTCGACGCGCTCGCCTGCGACGTGACCGACGACTTCGCCGATAACGTGGTCGCAGATTATCACGCCTTCGGCATCCACGACGCCTACCTGCGCATCGTCGAGTTCGATCGCTCGATGTCGAGCCTCTATCTCGACGCGCTCAAGGACCCGCTCTACTCGCGCGCGGCGAACGACCCGCGCCGCCGCAGCGCCCAGTCCGCGCTGTTCTACATCTTGCGGCGGCTGCTCGCCGTGAGCGCGCCGGTGCTCTCGTTCACGACGGAAGAGGCCTGGCAGTCGCTCTCGGAAGATCTGCGCGGCGCCGAGCAGAGCGTCTTCGATCTGCCGCTCTCCGTCGCGCACGGCCGCGATACCGCCGAGGCCGTCCGTCGCTGGGATCGCCTGCGCGGGCTGCGCGGTCGCGTCGCCGCCAGCACCGAACCCCGCGACTTCGAAGCCCGCGTCGCGCTCTCGGCCGTCCCGGCCTTCGCGAAAGAACTCGCCGCGCTGGGCGACGGCCTCCGCGAAGCGCTGGTCGTCTCCGCCGTCACGCTGGTCGCGAGCGACGCTGCCGACGCCGACGGCACGCTCGAGATCGCTTACGCCCACGGCGCCAAGTGCAAACGCTGCTGGAAGTACCGCGAACTCGGCACCGCCGAGGCGCACGCGGAGATCTGCGCCGACTGCGCGAGCGTCGTCGCCTAGCGATGGCCGGATCAGCCGACCCCGTGGAGGTGCAGGTCCACCCGACCGATGCGCTCGCGAACGAACGCACGTACCTCGCCTACGTGCGGACCGCGCTGGCGTTCGTCGCTTTCGGCTTCGTAGTGGCCAGGTTCGCGCTGTTCACGCGCGAGATATCCGCCGTCGCGCACATCGCCGTCCCGCAGAACGGCGTCTCGCGCGCCTTCGGCATCGCGATGGTATTCGCGGGCGTGGTCGTCGCGCTCGTGGGCGGGTTCCGCTACGGCGCCACCGACCGCGCGCTCAGGCGCGGGCAGAGCCGGGCGCTTTCGCCGGCGTGGGCCTACGTCGGTGCGACCCTGCTCGCGGTCGTCGGCGGAATCGTCGCCTTCGAGATCTTCCGCTTCTAGAGAATCCGGTCGCGGAAGGCGGCCCAGCTCCCTTGCTCGATGGCCGCGCGCGCCTCACGCATCAAGTCGTTGAGGATGTAGACGTTGTGGTACGAGAGCAGGCGAGGGCCGAGCATCTCGTCGCTGCGGAACAGGTGCGAGAGATAGGCGCGCGTGTAATTCGTGCACACGTAGCAGTCGCAGGTCGGGTCGAGCGGGGTGAAGTCGCGCGTGTAGGTCGCGTTCTTGATGTGGAACTCGCCGGCCCGGGTCATGGCGCGGCCGTTGCGGCCGCAGCGCGTCGGGTAGACGCAGTCGAACATATCGATACCGCATTCTACGGCCGTCACGATGTCCTTGACCGTGCCGACGCCCATCAGGTAGCGCGGCTTCGCCTGCGGGAGCAACGCCGCCGAGAAGCGCGCGGCGGCGTACATCTCCTCGCGCGTCTCGCCGACCGAAAGACCGCCGATCGCGTAGCCGGGGAAGTCGAGCTCGATCAGCTCCAGCGCGCTGCGCTCGCGCAGCCGCTCGTCCAAGCCGCCCTGCACGATCGCGAAGACCGCGGTCGCCTCCGGCTTCGTGCGCGCCGCTGCGGCGCGTTTCGCCCAGGCGGTCGTCAGGCGAACGGACGCTTCCAGCTCGGCTTGCGATGCCGGGAGCTTCACGCAGACGTCGAGCACCATCGCGATGTCGACGCCGAGCGCCTCTTCGAATGCGATCACGGTCTCGGGCGTGAAGCGGTGCAGGCTCCCGTCGAGATGCGACTTGAAGGTGACGCCGTCTTCGTCGAGCGTGCGGCGTTCTTGGAGGCTGAAGACCTGGAAGCCGCCCGAGTCGGTGAGGATCGGGCCGTCCCAGTGCATGAAGCGATGCAGCCCGCCGGCCTGCTCGATGATCTCGCGCCCGGGCCGCAGCCACAGATGATACGTGTTCGCGAGCACGATCTGGCTGTGGGCTTCGCGAAGATCTTCTGGCGTCAGGCCCTTCACCGTCGCGGCGGTGCCGACCGGCATGAAGGTCGGGGTCTCGACGACGCCGTGCGCCAGCTGCAGGCGCCCGCGGCGCGCGCTGCCGTCGCGCGTGATGAGATCGAATTTCATTCGACGATCTTGCGCAGCAACTCGCGGGCGGCGACGTATTCCGGCGGCGGATCGAGTTCGAAGAACATCTCGGCCTGGGTGCGCGGATGCCGGAACTCGAGCTTCCAGGCGTGCAGCGCCTGGCCGGCCATGATGAAGCGATGCTCGTCGTGGCCGTAGACCGGGTCGTTGACGATCGGGTGCCCGAGCGCGGCCATGTGCACGCGGATCTGATGCGTCCGTCCGGTCTCCAGGCGGAACAGCAGTTCTGAGTGCTTCGGCATCACCTCGCGCACTTCGTAGTGCGTGACGGCGTGCTTGCCGGTGCTGACGATCGTGTACTTGAGGCGGTTCTGCGGATCGCGCCCGATCGGGCCGTCGAGCGTGCCGCGGCCGTGGTCGGGCGTGCCGTGCACCAGACCGAGGTACTCGCGTTTGATCTCGCGGTTCTTCATCGCGATGCTCAGCAGGGAGAGCGACTCGTCGGTCTTGGCCACCACCAGCATGCCGGAGGTATCGCGGTCCAGGCGATGCACCAAGCCTGCGCGCATCTCTTCGCCCGGCAGCACGCCGGTATGCGCGAGCAGGGCGTTGACGAGCGTGCCGCAGGTCGAGCCGTGCGCCGGATGGGTGACCATCCCGGCCGGCTTGTTGACCACCAGCAGGTCGGCGTCTTCGTAGAGGATCGGGATCTCGATATCTTCGGGTTCGACCGCGAACCGGCTGCGCGGGGTCACCTGGTAGTCGAGTGCGTCGCCCTCTTCGAGCGCGTGGCTGGCCTTGACCGGCTCGCCGTTGACGCGCACGTCGCCGCGCTTGACGGCCTCGGCCACCAGCGACCGCGCCATCCCAGAGAGACGCGCGACGACGACGTCGGCGCGCTTGCCCGCCTCGTCAGGCCCGACGACGTGTGACAAGACTCGACAGTATCAGGAGCGCGACGCCGGTCGTGATGCACGCGTCGGCGACGTTGAAGATGTTGGGCCAGATGCGGTAGAAGTCGATGAAGTCGACCACGAATTTGTAATGCAGCCGATCGACGATGTTGCCGATCGCGCCGCCGACGATCATCCCGAAGGCGATCCGCACGACCAGCGATTTGTGCGCGCTGTCCTTGAACGCCATCCAGAACACCACCAGCACCACGACGGCCATCGCGATCAGCAGGAACGTGTTGCTGCCGAAGAAGCCGAACGCGCCGTGCGTGTTCTGCTCGTAGGTCCACTTGAGCAGACGGTCGACGACCATCCGGCTCTCGCCCGGCATGAAGCTCTTCACGACCCACCACTTCGCCCATTGGTCGAGGGCGATGACGATGGCGGCGACCAGGCCGACGGTGAGGGTGTCAGACTTTCGAGTTAACAAAATTCGTATACCATGACGGGAGGAACTGCGTCAGCCATCCGGCGATCGCGGAGTAGGAGTGGGTCACCAGCACCAGGCCGACGATCACCAGGAACAGGCCCGACGCGAACTCGATCGCCGGCAAGAACCGTTTGATCTTGTTGAGCACCGGCAGCACCGCGCCGATCGCGAGCGCCGTCAGGAAGAACGGGACCGCGAGCCCGAGCGAGTAGAACGCCAGGAGCAGCGCGGCCTGACCGGTATGCTGCTGCGATGCCAGCAGCAGGATGCCGGAGAGGATCGGACCGATGCAGGGCGACCAGCCGGCCGCGAACGCCACCCCGACGACCGCCGAGGTGAAGTAGTTCTGCTTCTCGTGCCGCGCGTGGATGCGCGTGTCCATCATCAGGAACGGGATGCGGATGAACCCCATCATCTGCAGACCGAGAACGGCCACCACGCAGCCGCCGATCTCGGCGATCAGGAACTGATGCTGGTGGAGCACGGCGCCCAGGGCGCTGGCGGTCAGGCCGAGCAGGATGAAGACCACGCTGAAGCCGGCGATGAACGCGAGGGCGTGCGAGACCGCCCGGGCGCGCGTGGTCGCGGTCGCACTGGCCTGCAGCTCCTCCAGGCTCGAACCCGTCAGAAACGAGAGGTAGGCCGGAACGAGCGGAAGGACGCACGGAGAGACGAATGAAACGAGGCCGGCGAGGAATGCGACCCAGACCGTAGTGTGCGTGGAATCCACCGCGCTTGTTTATGGAAAACCGCTTCCCAGGCCTGGCAAACGGCTCTCGAAGGACGGCGATGCAGCACTGGTTCACTTATCCGACAAATGTCGACCCCGTCGCGATCCACCTCGGCAGCTTCGGGATCCACTGGTACGGCATCTCGTATCTCGTCGGTTTCATCGCGGTCGGACTGTGGATGGCTCGCCCGGCCGGGCGCCGGCGCCTGGGCCTGACCACCGACGCGATCCAGGACTTCCTGTTCTACGCGCTGATCGGCGTGCTGGTCGGCGGCCGCTTGTTCTTCGTCTTCAACGACATCGTCAGCCATTGGGGCGCGGACCAGCTCGCCTACTACGCGCACAATCCGATCAACATCATCGCCGTCTGGCAGGGCGGCATGGCGTTCCACGGAGGCTTGGTCGGCGTCATCGTCGCGGTCGCGTTGTTCATCCGCAAGCATCCGGGGCTCACGTTCTCCGTGCTCGGCGACGAGATCGTGATGCTGCTCCCGATCGGGATCGCGCTCACGCGCATCGTCAACTTCGTCAATAACGAGCTGTGGGGCAACGTCTGCAATCCCGACCACCCGTGGTGCATGATCCCCAAGGCCGACGGCCAGTGGGGGATGGCGTATCGCCATCCCGTGCAGATCTACGAAGCGTTGATGGACATCGCGGTCCTGCCGATCGTCTTCCTGCTGTACAAGCGCAAGCCGGCGGACGGCGTGGTCGCATGGACGTGGTTCACGCTCTACGGCATCACCCGCTCGATCGCCGAGGCGTTCCGCCAGCCCGACTTCCACATCGGCTTCATCACCGGCGGTCAGCTCTACGCGCTGCCGATGATCGTCATCGGCATCGTGATGGTCGTCGTCTGCGCGCGCAAGGGCGTCCATACCGAGGTGGCGCCGGTGCCGGTCACCGTCGCCGCGGTCGAGCCGCCGGCGGAATGACCGTCGCGGAGCGGCTCGCCCGCATCCGCGCCGAGCTGGCAGAAGAACTCGCCGCCTGCGGCCGCACCGGCGGCGTGCGCCTGCTGGCGGTCACCAAGAAGCAGCCGGTCGAGCGGATCGCCGAGGCGATCGCGGCCGGCATCACCGAGATCGGCGAGAACTACGTGCAGGAGGCGGCCGCCAAGGTCGCCCTGCTGCCGCCGGTCCGGACCCACTTCATCGGGCATCTCCAGACCAATAAGGCCAAGGCCGTCGCGGCCGCCTTCGACGTGGTCCAGAGCGTCGACCGCCCCGAGGTCGCCGCCGCGCTGGCGAAGGCCGCCGACGCGCTGGGCAAGCGCCTGGACGTGCTGCTCCAGCTCAACATCTCGCCCACCGAGCGCTACGGGGCGGCGCCCGAGGAGGCCGAGCGCCTGGCGGAGATCGTCCGCGGGCACGCCGCCCTGCGGCTGGACGGGGTGATGGCGATCGGGCCGGTCACCGGGGACCGGGCCGAAATATCCCGGGCTTTCGCGCTCGCCGCCAAGACGTTGGCACGTGTAGGTGGAAGTACGCTCTCGATCGGCATGTCGGGCGATTGGCGCGAGGCGGTGCGCGCGGGCTCGACGATGCTCCGCATCGGGACGGCGCTTTTCGGTCCGCGTACCGGGTAGGCCGCCCGCGCTGAAAGGAGAGAGATCTCCAATGGGAATGTTCAGGAAGATCGGCACGTTCTTCTCGATGCGAGAAGAAGACGACGATTACTACGAAGACGATGCGCCGGCGTCCAACGGACGCGTCGTGCCGCTCAGCCAAGCGGGCAGCGCGCGCCGCTCCGGGACGGAAGTCAGCGTCTCCGCCCCCCGCTCGTTCGCCGACGTCGTCGAGATCGCCGATGCGCTGCGTTCGCGCCAAGTCGTGATCGTCAACCTGCAGAACGCGGATCGCACGCTGCTGCAGCGGGTCGTCGATTTCACCTCGGGCGTCGCGTACACGCTCGACGGCAAGATCCAAAAGCTCGCCGAGGCGATCTATCTGGTCGTTCCGTCGGGCGTCGCGGTCAACGCCGCCGGCCTGCGCGACGCGATGACCGCCGACGGTTCCCTCGATTTCATGGCCAACAGAGGATAAGGTAGCAGGCAGCATGCAGAAGATCACGCCCGTCGACATCCAGCACAAGACGTTCAAGAAAGCGCTGCAGGGATACGACCGAACCGACGTGGACCAGTTCCTCGACGATGTGATCGAACAGCTCGAGGACGACGCCCACCAGCGCGCCGCCCTGCAGGCCGAGATCGCCGACCTCAAGGAGCGCATCAGCCATTTCAAAGCGATGGAAGAGTCGCTGCAGAACACGCTGATCCTCGCGCAGCGCACGGCCGACGAGACCAAGGCGTCGGCGCACAAAGAGGCGGATCTGATCCGCGAGCAGGCGCGCGTCGCGGCCGACAAGGAGATCGCGCACCACAACGAGGCGATCGGCGAAGTCCGTCGCGAGCACCAGCGCGCGATCGAGGCGTGCGAGAAGGCCAAGAGCGAGTTCCGCTCGCTGCTGATGACGCACATGGCGCTGCTCGAAAAGGCGACCTTGCCCGGGCTCGTGAGAGATGCGCCCGTCCGGGCACAGGCGCCGGTCCAGCCGGAGCTGATCAAGTCGCCCGACGCCGCGCCCGAACTCGGGCTCGAGTCGCCGGATGAGACGCCCAACAGCGACACGCAGCGCATCACCGTCTACTAGCTCGCAGCGCGGTATGGCGACGGTAGCAGTCCTGCCCGGCGACGGCATCGGGCCCGAGATCACGCGCGTCGCCTCGTCGCTGCTGCGGCAGCTCCGCCCGGACGTCGAGACGGTCGAAGCCCCGGTCGGCGGCGCCGCGATGGCGCTCGGCAAGCCCGCGCTGCCGCCCGAGACGCGCGCGCTGTGCGCTCGCGCCGAGGCGATCCTGTTCGGCAGCGTCGGCCTGCCCCAGTACGACGGCAAACCGCTCGCCGAACGCCCCGAATACGCGCTGCTGCTGCTGCGCGGCGACTACGAACTCTACGCCAACGTGCGTCCGGTGCGCGTGTTCCCCGGGCTCGAAGATGCATCGTCGCTCAAGCCCGAACTGGTGCGCGGCCTCGATCTGGTCGTCGTGCGCGAACTGACCGGCGGCATCTATTTCGGCAAGCCGAAAGAACAACGGCAGATCGACGGCGAGGACGGGGCGGTCGACACGATGGTCTACAAGGCCTCGGAGATCGACCGGATCGCGCGGGTCGCGTTCGAGCTCGCGCGCGGCCGGCGCAAGCGCGTCACCTCGGTCGACAAGCAGAACATCTTGGAGACGTCGCGCCTGTGGCGCCGCGTCGTCGAGCGCGTCGCCGCGGAGTACCCCGACGTCGCGCTCGACCACCTGTTGGTCGACAACGCCGCGATGCAGCTGGTCCGTCGCCCCGGCGAATTCGACGTGATGCTGACCGAGAACATGTTCGGCGACATCCTCTCCGACGAGGCCGCGATCCTGACCGGCAGCATCGGCACGTTGCCGAGCGCGAGCCTGGGCACGCGCAAGACGGCCGGCGGCGCGTTCGGCCTGTTCGAACCGATCAGCGGTTCGGCGCCCGACATCGCCGGCAAGGGCATCGCCAATCCGACCGCCGCCATCCTGTCCGCGGCCATGCTGCTGCGGCTCTCGCTCGGCGACGACGCCAACGCCGCCCGCCTCGAGCGCGCCGTCGAAGCGGCCTACGCCGGCGGCGCGCGCACGACCGAACTGGGCGGCACGCTCGGCACCGACGCGTTCGCGGAGATCGTGCGCCGGAAGCTCTAGACCTTCGCGCTCTCGCGGAAGAATTCGCGGCCGTGATAGTCGATCAGACGCACGGTCAACGTGGCGTGTTTACCCGGATGCTCCTTGCTCCAGGCCTTCTTCCAGCGGTCCAGCGCCTCGGTCTTGATGGCTTGATCGGCGTCGTCGTCGATCGTCTCCCACTGGTTGAGGTCGATCCCGACGTCGAGACGGGTGTCCTTGGCGTCGAATCCGACGACGGTGCCGTCGAACGCGCCGCGCATCGGCTGCATGGCGGCGATCTCGCGCGCGAGGCTCACCTCTTGGGGCGTCGGCCCCCCGCACGCGCACACGACGCCCAGCACCAGGGCGGCTGAAAACACCCGATAAAGCGTCATAGTGCGGACACGGTTCGCTCATCTCGAGACGCTACCAGTCCGGTATGGATGGTATGGCATGGGCGTCGAGCGCGATGGCCGCCGCGCAGACCCGACTCGACATCGCGGCCGAGAATCTCTCGAACCTTTCCAGTGCGGGCTATACGCGTCGCGAGGCGTTCGGCGCGCTGACCGCGACCGGCGCGCGCGTCTCGGCCCGCTCGACCGGCGGGCGCGTCGACGGCGTCTCCGAGATGATCGCCGTCCTCGGCGCGCAGCGCGCCTTCGAGGGCGCCGGCAAGGTAGTGAGCGCGATCGATCAGACGCGTCAGCACGCCGCCGAAGCCGGGAGGGTGCGATGAGCACGGCGATGCTCGCCGCTGCCAGCGGTATGGCCGCGCAGCAAGTCAATCTGGACACTATCGCCGAGAATCTTGCGAACGCCGACGTGGCCGGCTTCAAGGAGTCGAGCGCGACGTTCGCCGAGGTCCTGTCGCCGGGCGAGGCGGGTCTCGGAACGGCGCAGACCGGCACGCAGGTCGCGTTCGCACAGGGCAAGCTGGAGCGCAGCGGCGGCGCATTCGACGTCGCGATCGACGGACCGGGCTTCCTGGTCGTGACCGACGGAAACGGACGCCGGGCCTACACGCGCGACGGATCGTTCGCACGCGCGGTCGACGGGACGCTGCGCAACGCGCAGGGCTGGCGGCTCCAAGGCGTCCGCATCCCCGAAGACGCGACCGGCGTCGACGTGGGCGCGCGCGGGAACGTCGTCGCGCAGACGCCGCGCGGGCCGCAGACGCTCGGGCAGCTCCGGCTCGCGGAGTTCGCCTCCCCCGCCGGGCTGCGACGCCTCGGCGGCGCGATGTTCCAGGCGACGCCCGCGTGCGGCGCGATGCGTCTGCTCGTGCCGGGCGACGATGGCGGCCCGGCGATCCGCTTCGGCATGCTCGAGAAGTCGAACGTCTCGATCGTGCAGTCGATGATGCAGATCCTGAGCGCCCAGCGCGCTTACGAGGCCAATGCCAAGGGGGTGCAGGCGGCCGACGAGATGCTGCGTATCGCGGACAACCTCAGCCGTGGATAGCGCGATGCCGGCGCGGGTGCTCCACGCCCTCGAGGCCGCGATCTTCGCGCCCGCGATGAAGCCGTTCGAGGAGTCGCTCGGGCCGGTCGGCTCGCTGGCGTTCGCCTCGGCGCTGCAGCGGTGCTTCGATGCGGACGATCGCTGAAGAGGACGCCCGCGAGGCCGCGATCCGCGCCCATCTTCCGACCGTGCGGAAGCTGGCCAAGCGGATCCACCGGCTGGTCCCGAGCATGGACTACGAGGATCTGGTCGGCGACGGCTGCATCGGGTTGATCCGCGCGGTCGACGGCTTCGACCCGCTGCGCGGCCCGTCGCTGCAGCACTACGTGCGCCGGCTGGCGCTCGGCAAGATGCTCAACGGGATCCGCCGGATGGATCCGGTCTCGGAGCGCGCGCGGCGCGAACTTCGCGAGGCCGAACGCGAGCGCTTCGAACTCGCGTCGCAGATCGGACGCGTCCCGACGCGCGTCGAGATGGAATCGCGGCGGCCGGGCTACGCGCAGGCGCGTGCCGAGGCGTACGCGATTCCGCCGCTCTCGCTCGACCGTCGCCTGCCCGACAAGCTCGACGTGCCGCTCGATACCGAAGGCGACCCGGCCCGGATCGACGAGCGTCGGGGCGATCATCTCCGGCTGCTGGCGCTCGTTCGCGCGCTGCCGCCCCGGCAAGCGCGCGTGATCGTGCTGCACTACTATGCCGAGCGGAGCATGCGCGATATCGCGGAGGCCTGGAAGATCACCGGGCAGCGCGTCTCGCAGCTGCACGTCAAGGCGTTGCGGACGCTCAAGAAGGCCGCGTATGCCGCGCAGGATTGACCGGGATCCCGAGTCCCTGCGAGCGGACCTCGCGCCGGTCCTCTACGATCCGCTGGCCGCGACCGTTCCGGATGCGGAGATGGAGACGCCCGCACTTCCGCGCGACTTGCCGCCCTGGGCTCGCGACGCGATCGCCGTCTCGCAGCGGGCGCGCGAACTGCTCGCCGGTCTTCGCCCGGCGATCGTCCGCGTGCTGACCTTCTGGGACCATCGGATGCGCAACGCGGTCGTCGCCGGCCGCCGTCTGGATATCGACCCGAGCGGATCCTATCGCGTCGTTCGGTAGATGCCGGCAGGCCCGCCGTTGACAACCCGCCCCGGCCTGGTTAGTATCAACTAAATCGTTAGTTTGATTCGGCTGGGGACTGGATGCTTTGAGATGAGGATCGTAAGACGACTCGTAGTGGCCGTCGGCCTGCTCGCGTGCTGCTTCCGGGGGAGCGCCTCGGCGCAGACCGCGCCGCAGAGCGACGCGATCGCGGTCCCGACCACGGCGACCGCGCCCGCGATCGACGGCGATCTGACCGCGCCGGTCTGGGCGACGGCCGCCAAGATCACCCTCGACCACAACCTGAAGAACCGGAGCGTCGCCGATCAGGCCACGACCGCCTATCTGCTGACCGACGCGCGCTATCTCTACATCGGTTTCGACGCGAAGCAGAACGGTCCGATCCAGGCCTCGCAGCACACCAACGACACCGGCGGCGGGACCGACGACGTGGTGACCGCGTACCTGTGGCCGAACGGGCAGAACGGGTTCGCCTACACGTTCACGTCCAATCCGATCGGCACGCACTATCAATACTCGTCGGAGAACACCTCGTATGCGCCGAGTTGGCTCTCGTCCGGCAAGCTCGTCCCGGGCGGCTACACGGTCACGATGCGGATCCCGCTGGCCGCCATGCGCGGCGGCGGCAAGTCCTGGCGCGTCGCGCTCGAACGCTACCAGATCGCGACCCTCAACGACTACGTCTGGCCGTACGACCCGGCCGAAGGGGGCCCCGGCAACGTGGTCTACTCCGGCACGATGACCGGCGTCGGCGGAAGCGGTGCGAAGATGCGGCCGCAACCGCGCATCGGCGTCTACGGGTTGGGCGCGCTTGCATCCAAGGCGATCGGCGGCCCGACCTCGCGGGTCGGTCTGGACGCATCCATCCCGATCACCGCCACCACCTCGTTCGTCGCGACCGTGCATCCGGACTACTCGAACGTCGAACAGGACCAGCAGTCGATCTCGCCGACCGCGTTCGCCCGCTATTACAGCGAAGTGCGGCCGTTCTTCACCCAGCTCAACAACTTCTTCAACTCGTTCAACTGCATCGGCTGTCCGGGCGTGACCGAGCTCTACACGCCGGCCATTCCTACCCCGCGCTACGGGTATGCGATCGAGGGCCGTCAGAGCGGCTTCGGCTTCGCCGGCTTCAGCGCGGTCGGCGACCACCGGACCGACACGGCGCAGATCCTGGGCTATCACACGCCCGACCTCAAGAACCACTTCGACGTGCAGCGCACGAGCGTCGACGGGGCCGACGTCTGCCCGTATACGGCGAACGTCTCGTCGATCGCGTGCTTGGGCGTCCCGTCGGTGCACGAAGACACGACGATCTACGGGTTCTCGCACGACAGCCTCAAGGGCCTCTACGAGTTCGCGAACTACGGCAGCGAGACCGGGACGTTCGTCACCGATCCGTCGGCCGCGCACCGGCGTGACGTCGGCGTCGGCGCCTACAACAAGGATTCGTTCCTGGGCTTCTCGCTCCAGCAGTTCGGCGCGCAGTACCTCGCCGTGCCGCTCTCGAGCTACACGTCGCAGACCGATCTCGCGGGTTTCTCGACCAACGGAAGCACCGCGATCTATCGCAAACCGACCGACTTCGTCTCGCGCGTGCTGCTCTATGCAACGGTCGATTCGTATCACGACGCGACGGGGCGGATGGATCGCTACGACACCCAGGCGGCGATCGGCCTCGACCTGCCGCACCGCATCCACGTCCGCGCGCAGACCGGTTCCGACTACGTGCGGCTCGCGGACGGCAACTTCGTGCCGACCAACCAGAACGGCGTCAACCTGAACTACAACTACAACACCGACGTTCCGGTCAACCTCGCGTATTTCACCGGACGGTTCGGGCCCGGGAAGCTGGATAGCTGGTCGACCAATGCGACCGCGAAGCTGGGCGGCCGCGCGTTGCTGACGCTCGAGGCGGACGAGAACGTGCAATGGCTCGACGGCGGCTACGGGCGCCTGACGTCCTGGCTGGACCGCGCCAGCGTCGCCTTACAGCAGGGCAAGAACGCGTCCTTGGCCTTCGGGGTCCGGCGGATCATGGGGGTGAGCCCGATCCTCGAGAACAGCTTCGACAGCCACGGCCGCTTCGTGATGCCGGGATACGCGAACGCCTGGAATGTCTCGGGCGCCTACTACCGCCGCTTCCCGCAGGACGAACTCTACTTCGTCTACGGCGACGCCAGTGCGTTCGCCACATCGCCGCAGTTCATCGTGAAGTGGATCCACTACTTCGGCGCCGCGAAAGGCACATAGACCAAGAAGGCGAGGAGCGAGGTGCCTGCCCTTGTCATCCCGAGCGTAGCTAAGCGTAGTCGAGGGACAGCCACCACGAGCGCTCTCGTGACGCGCGGCTAGATCTTTTCGATGACTCCGTCGATGATGGCGGCTAGTCGCGGGCCGGCCAGGTTGGCTTCGTGCATCACTTCGGCGTGGGTCGTCTCGGGCGCGCCGACGACGTTGGTGATCAGGCTGACGCCGAAGACCTTCATCCCGAACGTGCGCGCCAGGATGGTTTCGAGCACGGTCGACATGCCGACCGCGTCGGCGCCGATGCCGCGCAGGTAGCGCGCTTCGGCCGGCGTCTCGTAGCTCGGGCCGAGCAGCCCCACGTAGACGCCTTCGCGCACGCGTTCGTCGTCGAGCGAACCGGCGACGTCCTTGGCGATCCCGCGCAGCCCGGGATCGTAGGCGTGCATCATGTCCGTGAACGGATTGTCGAGACGCGCGCCGGTCAGCGGATTGGCGCCCATCAGGTTGATGTGGTCGTCGATCAGCATCAGGTCGCCGGCACGATAGGCCGAGTTCAACGCGCCCGCCGCATTGGTGACGATCAGCGTCTTGGCGCCGGCCGCGTGCGCGAGCCGGACGTTGACCGTGACCTGCGCGGCGGAGAAGCCCTGGTACATGTGAACGCGACCGGCGAACGCGACGACGCGCTTGCCGTGCATCGTGCCGATCAGCGCCGCGCCGGCATGTCCGGCGAGCGGAGCGACCGGGATGCCGAGCAGACGGTCGTAGGTGATCGAGGTGAAGTCGGCGTGGGCCGCGAGCGCGTTCGAGAGACCGCTGCCGAGCACGATCGCGATGTCGATCGGCCCGCCGGCGGCGGCCTCGATCGTGGATGCGTCCTTGGCGATCGTATCGTCGTTGGGGTTGAAGCGGTCTGCGTTCACGGTGCTACTCCATTAGGGATGAAAAGATCGCGGCCGATCATGGCCGTGGGAACGGGAAGTCCGACGATGCCGAGCAGCGTCGGCGCGACGTCGCCGAGCCGGCCGCCGGCGGCCAACGTGCCGTGCAGGTCGCCGATCAACAGCAGCGGGACGGGGTTGGTGGTATGGGCGGTCAGCGGGTTGCCGTCGGCATCTATCTTCTCCTCGGCGTTGCCGTGGTCCGCCGTGACCGCGAGCAGGCCGCCCTTGGCGAGCACGGCGTTGGCGAGCCGGTCGATGCAGCCGTCCAACACCTCGACGCCGGCGATGGTCGGTTCCCACTTGCCGGTATGGCCGACCATATCGGCGTTCGCGTAGTTCATCACGATCACGTCGACGCCGCGTTCGATCGCGGCCACGGCCGCGTCGGTGATCTCGCGCGCGCGCATGGCCGGCGCGAGGTCGTAGGTCGCGACCGTCCGATCCGACGGGATCAGCTCGCGGTCCTCGTTCGCGAACACGTCCTCGCGGCCGCCGTTGAAGAAGTAGGTCACGTGCGCGTACTTCTCGGTCTCGGCC
>JANWKW010000118.1 GCA_025451135.1 Vulcanimicrobiia bacterium
CCAGATGCGCACCCAGGCGCGGCCCGCGCGCGGCGGCAGGGCCGAGAGCACCAGCGAGAGCGGCGCGCCCAGCAGCAGCAGCGGCGGCGCGAACACGAGCAGGACGAGATGCTGGACCATATGCCAGGCGAACGACGCGTCGGCGAGCGCATCGAACGGCGGGCAGAGCGCGATCGCGATCGTCAGACACCCGGCCGCCAGATACGCGATGCGCGCGGTCACGCGACCGGCTCCTCGTCGTACCCGCCGGCGGCATTGCGGATGATGCGGGTGCGCTCGGCGCGCGCGTCGCGCGGGCCGCGGTTGGCGAGCAGGTAGGCGATCGCGCCGAAGAGCAGCGGCAGCACGACGACGGCGACGCGGAAGATGTTCGCGATCGTGAAGACCGAGACATAGGTGGCGGCGGAGAGCACGTCGTCGGCGCCGGCCGCGGTCAGCACCGCGAATGCGGTCAGGGCGGCGACGCCGATGGCGGTGCGCAGCGGCGCGTCGGAGGGACGGTCCAACAGGTTGTGTTCGCGATCGTCGCCGGTCGCGGCGCGTTCGAGGAAGGGCCACAGGAAGAAGATGAGACCGCCGACCAGCGGCAAGACCACGCCCGGCCAGAAGACCGGCGGGATCGGATGGCCGAAGATGTGCGGCTCCCAGGCCGGCGAGAGACGCAGTGCGCCTTCGAGCCAGGAGAGATACCAGTCGGGCTGCGCGGGCGAGAGCGCCTGCCAGGGGACGTACGGGCCGTAGGTCCAGACCGGATTGATCTGCACGATCGCGCCGAGCGCGCACACGATCGCGAGCACGCCCGTGCCGAGCGCGAACGAACGCAGCGCGTAGTTCGGGAAGAGCGGGGCGCCGACGACGTTGGCCTCGGTGCGGCCCGGGCCGCGGAACTGGGTGTGCTTCTGGCGCCAGATGATGGCGACGTGCGCGAGCATCAAACCGGCGATAGCGGCCGGCAGCAGATACACGTGCGCGACGAACAAGCGCGGCAGCATCTGCGCCGACGGGAACGCTCCGCCGAGCGCGAGGCCGGAGACCCAGGTTCCTACGACGGGGATCGAAAGCGCGACCGAATCGGCGATCCGCAGGCCGATGCCCGAGAGCAGGTCGCCCGGCAGCGAATAGCCGGCGAAACCTTCGAAGATGGCGGCGCCGCAGAGCAGCACGCCGAGCATCCAGGTCAGCTCGCGCGGCCGCCGGAACGCGCCGGTGAAGAAGACCCGGGCGGCGTGCGCGAGGATGGCGGCGACGAACAGCAACGCCGTCCAATGGTGGAGCTGGCGCACGAACAGACCGGCCTCGACCTCGAACGAGAGCCGCACGGTCGAACGGTAGGCGTCGGACGGATCGAAGAAGAGGGCCAGATACGTGCCGCTGACGACCAGGATCAGGAAGCAGTACGCGTTGACCTCGCCGAGCGCGAACGACCAGTGATCCGGGAAGGCCTTGCGCAGCGCGCTGCGGACGAACGGTGCGGTGCCCAGACGCGCGTCGAGCCAGCCGACCAGCCGCGCGATCACGTCGCGTCCCAATCGTCGGGTCCGACCCGCGCGTCGAAGTCGCCGGCAGCGACGATGCCGCCGTCGGATGCGGTGTTGATCGGCAGCTGCGGCAGCGCGCGCGGCGCCGGGCCGGCGAGCACGCGGCCGCCGTCGAGCACGTCGAAGACCGACTGATGGCACGGGCAGACGAGTTCGCGTTCCTTCGCGCGGTAGATCGCGACCGGACAGCCGGCGTGCGTGCAGACCTTCGAGTAGGCGATCAGGCGTTCGGGGACGCGAACCAGCACGACTTGCGAGGCCTCGTCGCCGATGAAGCCCTCGGGGAAGGCGGTGACGACGGCGTCGACGTTGAGCGAGGATGCGTCGAGCGGTCTGCCGTCCGGGTCGACCAGGCGCATCCCGGCGCGCCAGCGCGAGCGCAGGCCCATCGCGTCGCCGCGCGGCCCGAGCGAACGCAGCGGGAAGATGGCGGCGATCCCGAGGGCCGCGCAGGCCGCGCCGAGCAGCCAGAGCAGGCCGCCGCGCGAGACGGGCGGCACCACGTCGTCGCCGGCTTCGCTCGCGAACGACTCGCGCGGTTCGGTCACTTGGGTCTGCGGCGCGAGCCGCAGGCCCCAATAGCCGAGCGCGATGCAGATGCCGGCGCAGGCGATCGCGGCGGTCGCACCCAGCCAGCCGTCGCCGGCGTGCAGAGCGAAGGCGACCGCGAACGCGATGCTGGCGAGGATCGAGGCGCCCAGGGCGGCGGCGACCGGCCGTTCTTCGATCGTCATCGCAGCAGGTAGAGGGTGGCGTAGAGTCCCAGCCACACCGCGAAGACGAAGTGCCAGTAGTACATGATGCCTTCGGCGCCGGCCCGATGGTCGGCCACGAACGCCGGCGCGCGCAGCCCGAAGAAGAGCGCGATCAGGAGCACGATGCCGGCGATCACGTGGAGCAGATGGAAGCCCGTCATGGTGTAGTAGAGCGACCCGTAGGCGCTGCTGCCGATGCCGAACGTCTCTTCGCTCCAACCGTAGACGGTGAGCGCGACGAAGAGCACCGCGCTGACGATGCCGGCGAAGAGCCAGGGACGCCCGGCGGCTGCGCCGCCCCGGTCGAGCGCGCGCGTCAGACCGATGGCGAAACCGCTGGAGAGCGCGAGCAAGACGGTGCCGATCGTGCCCTCCAAAATGTTGACGTGGGTTCCCGGCGGCGGCCAGACGGCGCTCCCCGCCCGCAAGTCGAAGTACGCCGCGAACAGGCCCGCGAAGAACATCAGTTCGGACGCCAGGAACAAGGAGACGCCGAGCACGATCGGATGTGCGCGAATGGCGAGCGGCCGCATTTTCGTCTTCTACCCATGCATACATCGCTCTAACGTTGGGAATGTGAGTCGATGTGAACGCGTTCGTGCCGGGTACCGCCCAGGGCGGCATTCTGTTGGCCGACTGGCAGGTCTTCATCGTCGTCGCCGCCATCATCGGTGCGATCGTGGTCGCGCTCATCGTGCTGCCGCCGATCCTGTGGCGGCGCCGCGACGACGCGCTGCCGCCGCAGTTCAAGAAGAACACGCCGCTGGAGATCGGGTACACGGTCGTGCCGCTGCTGATCGTGGCGGTGCTGTTCTGGGTGACGCTCAAGAACGAATGGCCGGTCGAGGCCCAGGTCCCCAAACCGTACGCGGTCGTGCACGTGACGGCGTTCCGGTGGTCGTGGCGCTTCGACTATCCGGCCGACGGCGTCAGCGTCTCGGGAACGCCGCAGCGGCCGCCCGAACTGGCGCTCGCGCTGGGCGAACCGACCCGCATCGAGCTGGTCTCGGCCGACGTGAACCACGCGTTCTGGGTGCCGGCGTTCCTGTTCAAGCGCGACGCGATCCCGGGCTTCACCAACTCGTTCGACCTGACGCCGGTGCGCGCGGGGGTCTACCGGGGCGAGTGCGGCGAGTTCTGCGGGATCGATCACGCCGGCATGACGTTCCAAGTCCGGGTGCTGCCGCCGGCGGCCTATCGCGCCTGGATCGCGCAGCATAAGAAGGGCGGCGAATGAACCCGTTCTCGACCGACCATAAGCGCATCGGCCTGTGGTACATGGCGACGTCGCTCGCGTTCTTCTGCGTGGCCGGTCTGTTGGCACTGCTGATCCGGGCGCAGCTGGCCCGGCCCGACGGAACGCTGCTCGACGCCCACGTCTACGATCAGGTGTTCACCCTGCACGGCACCGCGATGATCTTCTTCGTGATCGCGCCGTTCGGACTGGGCTTGGGCAACTATCTGGTGCCGCTGCAGATCGGCGCGCGCGACATGGCGTTCCCGCGCTTGAACGCGTTCTCGTATTGGATGTTCTTGCTGGGCGGGCTGACGGTGTTCGCGGGCGCGCTGACGGCGGGCGGCGCGGCCGCGACCGGATGGACCGCCTACGTGCCGCTCTCGGTGCTGCCGGTCGGGCCGGGCGCGGGCCAGGACCTGTGGATCGCCGGGCTGTTGATGGCGAGCGTGTCGTCGGTCGCGACCGCGATCAACCTGCTGGTAACGACGATCGTGTATCGCGCGCCGGGCATGACGATGTGGCGGATGCCGATCCTGACCTGGGAGATGGTGGCGACGTCGCTGCTGATCCTGATGGCGTTCCCGCCGCTGATGGCGGTGCTCGCGATGCTCTGGATCGACCGGCATCTGGGCGGGCACTTCTTCGATGCGGCGGCGGGCGGCAATCCGATCCTGTACCAGCATCTGTTCTGGTTCTTCGGTCACCCGGAAGTCTACGTGATGATCCTGCCGTTCTTCGGCGTGATCACGGAGATCGTGGCGACGTTCTCGCGCAAGCCGGTGTTCGGCTACGTCGGCCTGGTGCTCTCGTCGTTCGCGATCGCGGGCCTCTCGATGGGCGTCTGGGCGCACCACATGTTCTCGACCGGCGAGGTCGCCAACGGGTTCTTCGCGGGCGTCTCGTTCCTGATCGCGGTGCCGACCGGCATCAAGTTCTTCAACTGGATCGGCACGATGTGGCGGGGCTCGATCCTGCTGACGACGCCGATGCTGTTCGCGATCGGGTTCATGCTCAATTTCTTGCTGGGCGGCATCACCGGGGTGATGGTCGCTTCGCCGCCGATCGACTTCCACGCGACCGACAGCTACTTCGTGGTCGCGCACTTCCACTCGACGCTCGCGGGCGGCAGCCTGTTCGCGGTCTTCGCGGCGGTGTTCTTCTGGTTCCCCAAGGTCTTCGGGGTGCGCACGCGCGAGAGCCTCGGACGCTGGTGCTTCGGGCTGCTGTTCGTCGGCTTCAACGCGACGTTCTTGCCGATGTACGTGATGGGCGCCGAGGGGATGCCGCGACGGGTCGCGACCTATCCGGATATCGGACACCTGGCGCTGCTCAACGGGATCGCGTCGACCGGGGCGCTGGTGATGCTGGCGGGCGTGTTGGTGTTCGCCGCGGCGATCGTCATCGCGCTGCGCGAGCGGGTCCCGGCCGGCGATAACCCGTGGGGAGCCTACACGCTGGAATGGGCGACGTCGTCGCCGCCGCCGGAATACAACTTCGATACGCTGCCGGAGATCCGTTCGGAGCGTCCGGTCTTCGACGCGGAGCACCCCGGCATGGGGACCGGGACGGCGCGATGAGGACCGCCCGCGACGTATTCGTCAACTCGGCGATCTTCGGCGTCGTCGTCGGGGTGGTGTATTGGTTCGCCTCGCACCATCTGGGCGGAACGATCCTGCTGACGCTGATGGGGGCGGGCACCGCCTTCGCGGCCGGCATGACGTATGCGGCCGAGCGGAACGCGCAGCTGCTCGCGGACCGCAACGACGCGCGACCCGGCGACGGCGCCGGCACCGAGGTCGCGATCGTGACGGCCAGTTCGATCTGGCCGCCGCTGGCTGCGCTCGCAGCGTTCGGCCTGATCTGCGGCGTGATGTTCGCGCCGATCGTGGCCGTCGCTGCGAGCGCGCTGCTGCTTATCGTGCTGTGGCGGCTGGTGCTCGAGAGCGATCGCCGCTAGCGCTTAGTTCCAGGCGGGCGTCGGGAAGAGATAGCGCTTGAGCCACTCTTCGATGGCGGCCGGGATGCGTTTGCGCCGGCCCACGATCAGTTCACCGAGATGCGACGCGGCTGCGCTTCCGGACGGCGATCCAGCGAGAGGTGGAGCATGCCGTCGGCGACCTTCGCCGAGATGCGCTCTTGGTCGACGTCCTCGGGGACGGTGAACGAGCGCGAGAAGCTCCGGCGTTCGCTCTTTCCGACGACCGTGAGGATGCCGTCCTTGAAGGTGATGTCGATCTGCTCGGACTTGTAGCCCGGGACGGGGACCTCGACGTCGTAGCCCGATTCGGTCCGGGTCACGTCGTAGTCGTAGCCGTAGTTGGTGCGCAGCGCTTGGAACGGATCGTAGCCGAGAAGATCGGAGAACGGGGCCCAGGTGGCCGGGCGCGCGTCGTTCTGCGGAAGCCTGCCGTTGGTGCGTGCGAGAGAGGTCGTCATGTGGTTGCTACTCCTTTCAAAGCCATGAAGAGGTCTCAGGCACGGATAATTTTAGAAAAAGTTGGCACTCGTGTCAAGCGAGTGCCAATGGATTTTCTGCGGCCTAGTTCCAACCCCGGTCGTACATCAGGCTGCCGGGGGTGGTGAGCTTCTCGCCCGTCTCGAGGAGCGTCTTGAGGCCCGAGAGGATCATCGGCCAGCCGCCGTAGAGCTGCGGATTGGCGTTCTCGCCGAGCTGGTCGTGGGTGACGGTCAGGCAGCACGAGTCGCCGACCTGCTCGATCTCCCAGGTGACGCGCGAGGTGCCCTCGGCTTTGACGTCGTCGCCCCACATCGCGTTGAAGCTCTGCACGAGCTTGCGCGGCGGATCGACCTCGAGGTTGGTGCCTTCGACGATCGTGCCGGCCGGCTGCGCGATGCCGCGGTACGGCGAGCCCTGTTTCCAATCGCTCTCGCAGCGCACGCCGAACGAGTACTTGGCGCGCATGTCGGGGTCGGTGATGGCCTGCCAGAGGCGCTCTGGCGTGGTCTTGATGTAGATCTCGAATACTTTTTCCATGGTGTTCTCCAGCGTGGTTTTGAGGTCGCTGAGGCCGGCCGCCCAGGGCTCGGCGAACTTGCTCACCCAGCGGTCGTGGACGAGCCGGATCGGGACCGGGTTGAGGTAGTGGAGCTTCTCGCGGCCGCGCCGCTTGGTGACGATCAGGCGGGCCGCTTCGAGCTGGCGCAGATGCTTCATGACGCCGAAGCGGGTCATGGTCAGCCGGCCGGCCAGTTCGGTCAAGGTCTGGCCGTCGCGGCGGAACAGCTCGTCGAGCAGGCTGCGGCGCGTGGGGTCGGCTAGGGCCTTGAAGACCTCGTCCATCGCTGGAGTATAGGTGACCAAATGGTAACGTGTCAAGGCGCTTCGCTTGACATCATGATGCTGAGTCGATAGCATCATGATGTGCGAACGACGATAGCCATCGACGAGGATGTGGCAGACCGGCTGAAGGCTTATATGCGCGAATCGGGACTACCGATGAAGCGGGCCCTCAACGCGATTCTGCGGATGGGATTTGAGGTGCGCGAGCGTCGCTCACAGCAACGGCCGTATGTCGCGCCGACGTTTCGCCTGGGGAAGATGGCCGCCGGTCTATCTGAAAACGTCGGCGAGCTGCTGGAAGCGATCGAGGGGGCCGACTACAAGTGATCGTCGTCGACGCGAACGTGCTTATCTACGCCCATAACGCCGATAGCCCGTTGCACACGCGCGCGCGAGCGTGGCTCGAAGGGTCGCTCTCGGGCAAGGATTCGATCGGCTTCTCCTGGTCGACGATCACGGCGTTCCTTCGCATCGTCACGAACCGTCGCGCGCTCGATCACCCGCTGACCATCGAGCAGGCGGCTTCAATCGTCGGGTCCTGGCTCGCATCCCCGGCGGCGGTCGTGCTTGTTCCCGGCCCGAACCATTGGAGCGTTCTGAGCGGGTTGCTGCAATCGGGGCAGGCGACCGGGAATCTCGTTCCAGACGCGCACTTGGCAGCGCTCGCCGTCGAACACGGTGCGACGCTGATCTCCAGCGATCGCGATTTTGCCCGGTTCCCGGAGCTAGCGTTCGAGCAGCTGGCGTAGCGCGCTAGGATCGATAGCGATGGCCGGTGGTTGAGAGGATGACCGAGCGACCGCCCGAAGCGTTCTCGTATGGAGGCATATACGACGAGCATTGTTGGGATAGGCGCTCGATGACCCGGTTGGTCGCGTTTGCGATTCTCCTGTTCGCGCTCGCTGCGCCACTTTCGGGTGCTCGCGCCGATACGGCTGGTCGGCTTACGCTTGAGATCCAGCGCTTCGTCAAGACGGCATTGCGGAATGCGCCGACGCACTACGATGCGCTGCGCGGTGCGGATCTGCATTGGTCGGGCTCGAAGCACTACCACGCGAAGTATCCGCTGGGCGAGTTCATGCACTTCTGCCAGGTCGCCGGGAACGGGGCGGATGCGTCGATGGAATGCGCGACGGTTTCGTTCACCGGCGGAGAAGACGCGAGCCAGCCGACCGTGATCGCGGCCATTCGCGGCGCGTTGCCGAGTGGGTTTGTGTCCGCGACGCCCGGCACGATGGTTCAGGCGCGGTGGGAGAACGCCGACGAGGCACTCGCGGTCGAACTGCTGGCGGATGTCAGCGACGACGGGAGTTCGGTCTCGTATGCGATTTGGATCTCGCCGCTGACGCGGTAGGCTCTACTCGCGTCGGCAACGGCTGGAGGCGGTCCCTCGACTTCGCTTCGCTACGCTCGGGATGACAAGGGGGGCGGGGCATCGCTTCGCTCGCCCTGGGGCGTGCGGGCTACTCGACGTTGGCGAGGCGGCCGATCTCGGCGAGGGCTTCGGAGGGGCGCATGGCGGCGAAGGCGCGGCCGCGGATGTTGAGGGTGTCGAGGCGCGAGGCGGCCTCGTGGTAGATGCACGGCGACGCCGTGGCGCAGGATTCGTCGCTACAGCGATCGAGCAGATCCGCGACGATCGTAGACGTAAGCCGGGTCATTCCGAGGTGATTCCCGCGTAGCCTGTGGATGAAACGGGGGTACGGTGGACGGGTGAACAAATCCGATGGGTTCGTCCGCGTCCGGGGTGCGCGCGAGCATAATCTGAAGAACGTCGACCTCGATATTCCGCGGGAGCGGCTGGTGGTGTTCACCGGCGTGTCGGGCTCCGGGAAGTCGTCGCTGGCGTTCAGCACGCTGTATGCCGAGGCGCAGCGTCGGTACCTCGAGTCGGTCTCGCCGTACGCGCGGCGGTTGTTCCATCAGATGGCGGTGCCGGACGTCAGCGAGATCGAGGGGTTGCCGCCGGCGGTCGCCCAGCAGCAGCAGCGCGGGTCGCCGACCACGCGATCCTCGGTCGGCAGCGTCACCACGCTCTCGAACTTGCTGCGGATGCTGTATTCGCGGGCCGGCGACTATCCGGCCAAGCAAGCGCATCTCGAGGCGGAGGCGTTCTCGCCCAACACGGTCGCGGGGGCATGTCCGCGCTGTCACGGACTGGGGCGCATCTACGATGCGACCGAGAAGTCGATGGTGCCGGATCCGTCGCTGACGATCCGCGAGCGTGCGATCGCGGCCTGGCCGACGGCCTGGCACGGGCAGAACTTGCGCGACATCGCGGTGACGCTGGGCTACGACGTCGACGTGCCGTGGCGCTCGCTGCCGAAGAAGGATCGCAACTGGCTGCTGTTCACCGAGGAGCATCCGACCGTGCCGGTCTATGCGGGCTACACGCCGGCGCAGACGCGCCGCGCGCTCAAGCGCAAGGAAGAGCCGAGCTATCAGGGCACGTTCAGCGGCGCGCGCCGGTACGTGCTGGACACGTTCGCGCAGACGCAGAGCCCGCTGATGAAGAAGCGCGTCGCGCAGTTCCTGGTGGTCGACGACTGCCCGGTGTGCGACGGCAAGCGGTTGCGGCGCGAGTCGCTCTCGGTCACGTTCGCCGGCATGGATATCGCCGAGATGAACCGGTTGCCGATGGCGCGGCTCGGTCAGCTGCTCGCGCCGTACGCCGGCGCGGAGATGCCGGCGGTGAAGAAGCTCGCGCGCGAGCATCCGGAGAAGGCGATCGCGGTGACGCGGATCGTCGAAGACACGATCGCGCGGCTGGCGGTGCTGGCGGATCTGGGGCTCGGGTACCTGACGCTCGAACGCAGCACGCCCACGCTCTCGCCGGGCGAGCTGCAGCGCTTGCGGCTGGCGACGCAGGTGCGCTCGAACCTGTTCGGCGTGGTGTACGTGCTCGACGAGCCGTCGGCCGGACTGCATCCGGCCGATACCGAGGCGCTGCTGCGCGCGCTCGACCGGCTCAAGGCGTCGGGCAACTCGCTGTTCGTGGTCGAGCACGAACTCGACGTGATCCGGCACGCGGACTGGATCGTCGACGTCGGGCCGTTGGCGGGCGAGGCGGGCGGCGAGATCGTATACAGCGGGCCGCCGGCCGGGCTGGCGGACGTACCGGCATCGCAGACGCGCGCGTATCTGTTCGAGACCGATGCGCGCGTCGTGCGCGTGCCGCGCGAACCGCGTGGCTGGCTCGAGCTCGAAGGGGTGACGCGCAACAACGTGGAGGGGCTCGACGCGCGCTTCCCGCTCGGCGCGCTGACGACGGTGACCGGCATCTCCGGCTCGGGGAAGTCGAGCCTGGTCAGCCAGGCGCTGGTGGATCTGGTGGCGGCGCGTTTGGGTTCTCGCGTCGCCGAGAGCGAGGAGCCGGGCGAGGTGTTGGAGCGGGCGGCGCCGGTGGAGAGCGGCGGCCGGATCGTCGCGGGGATGGAGCACGTGAAGCGGCTGGTGCGGGTGGACCAGAAGCCGATCGGACGGACGCCGCGCTCGAACTTGGCGACGTATACCGGGCTGTTCGACGGCGTGCGCAAGCTGTTCGCAGCGACCAAGGGCGCGCGGGCGCGGCGCTTCGATGCGGGCCGGTTCTCGTTCAACGTCGCGAAGGGGCGCTGCCCGACGTGCGAGGGCGAGGGCTACGTGATGGTCGAGCTGCTATTCCTGGCGAGCGTGTACGCGCCGTGCCCGGCGTGCCACGGGTCGCGCTACAATCCCGAGACGCTGGCGGTGAAATATCGCGGGCTGTCGATCGCAGAGGTGCTGCACCTGACGGTCGATGCGGCGGCGGAGTTCTTCGCGGAGGAGCGTGCGGTGGCGCGGCCGCTCGAGGTGCTGCGCGAGGTCGGGCTCGGGTACTTGCGGTTGGGGCAGTCGGCGACGGAGCTGTCGGGCGGCGAGGCGCAGCGGATCAAGCTCGCGACCGAACTGCAACGGGTGCAGCGCGGGGAGACGCTCTACGTGCTCGACGAACCGACGACCGGGCTGCATCCGTCGGACGTGCGGCGGCTGATGGCGCAGTTGGACGATCTGGTGGCGGCCGGGAATACGGTCATCCTGGTCGAGCACGATATGGCGGTCGCGGCAGGGAGCGATTGGATCGTGGACATCGGGCCGGGGGCGGGCGACGAAGGCGGGCGGATCGTCGCCGAAGGGACGCCGGCGGATGTGGCGCGGGCGAAAGGGAGTAGGACGGCGGAGTATCTGCGGCGGGCGCTGTAGGTTGCGGCGGTCCCACGACATCGCCTAGCTACGCTCCGGATGACAAGGGGGGCGGCGCGGTAGCCCGTGGCGGTCCCACCACAACCCATCGCAAACCACCGGAAGACCAAGG
>JANWKW010000119.1 GCA_025451135.1 Vulcanimicrobiia bacterium
GACCAAGAGCAAGAGCCGCATGGCGCGGTTCGAAGAGCTCAATTCGTACGAATACCAGAAGACCAACGAGACCAACGAGATCTTCATCCCGGTCGCCGACCGGCTCGGCGATCAGGTCATCGAGTTCACCGGCGTGAGCAAGGCCTACGGCGACCGGCTGTTGATGGAAGACGTCTCGTTCCGCGTGCCGCCGGGCGCGATCGTCGGCATCATCGGTCCCAACGGCGCCGGCAAGTCCACGCTCTTCCGCATGATCGCAGGCAAAGAACAGCCCGACTCCGGGACGATCGCGATCGGCAAGAGCGTCAACATGGCGGTCGTCGACCAGAGCCGCGAATCGCTGGACAGCACCAAGACCGTCTTCGAAGACGTCAGCGGCGGGCGCGACCTGATCCTGGTCGGACGGTTCGAGATGCCGTCGCGCGCGTATCTCGGGCGCTTCAACTTCAAGGGCGGCGATCAGCAGAAACTGGTCGGCCACCTCTCCGGCGGCGAACGCGGCCGCCTGCATCTCGCCAAGACGCTGATGAGCGGGGCGAACGTGCTGCTGCTCGACGAACCCTCGAACGATCTGGACGTCGAGACGCTGCGCGCGCTCGAAGACGCGCTCGGCGAGTTCGCCGGGACCGTCATGGTCGTCTCGCACGATCGCTGGTTCCTGGATCGCATCGCGACCCACATCATCTCGTTCGAAGGCGATTCCTACGTGCACTTCTTCGAAGGCAACTACCACGAGTACGAGGCCGACAAGGTCAAACGCCTCGGCGAAGAAGCCGCCAAACCCCACCGCATCCGCTACCGGCCGCTCTCGATCAAGTAAGGCCCCGCGGTCACACCTTCCCACGCTGAAGCGCTCCGCGTGTGTGTTCCGCTCACGCCGTGCGACGATCGCCGCGGTGGTCGCCGCCGCCTCGCTGTGCGCGTGCGGCGGAGGCGGGGGCGGCGGCTCTATGGCGCCTCCCACGGTCCCCGGCGGGAGCGCTCCTCCGCAGAATCCGGTGGTCGACGGAGTCCGCGTCGACGTAGATCCATTCACGAACCCGGGAAGCCAGCACCGCACCGAGGTCGAGCCGTCGGCGTACGCGAGCGGCGGTACGATCGTGGCGGCATTTCAGACCGGCCGCTTCTTCGACGCCGGCGCATCGGATATCGATTTCGCCACGTCGCGGGACGGCGGCGCCAGTTGGGTCTCCGGCCCGCTACCGGGGACGACCGACATCGTCACTCCCGGAAGCGCGGTGTCCGCCGTTTCCGACGCGGCGGTGGCGTTCGATCCGAGACATGGCGTCTGGCTGGTGACGTCGTTGCCGGTGGTCGCGGGACTGCGGCCTGCAGGCTCCTCCGCGCTGCTCATCAACCGGTCGACGGACGGCATCTCGTGGGCAGGCGCTGTCGGCATAATCCCCTCGCCCGATCCCGTCGACAAGAATTGGGTCGTCTGCGATACGCATCCGGCGAGCCCGTTCTACGGCAGTTGCTACATCGAATACGATGACGGCTTCGGCGACGGCGTCGTGCACATGTCGGTCTCGCGCGACGGCGGCGTGACGTGGAGCGCGCCCGGCGAGACGCCCGACCTAGCGACCGGGATCGGCGGGCAGCCGCTGGTGCGCGCGGATGGGACGGTCGTGGTTCCGTACGACGACGACAACGAAGCCTTCGTGAACGTCTTCCTGTCGCACGATGGCGGCGCGAGCTGGACTGGTAGCCGCCCGATCGCCCCGATCGCCGCGCAGGTGGAAGGCGGGGATTTGCGGAGCAGTCCGTTGCCGGGTGCGGCCATGGACGCAAGCGGAACCGCCTACGTCACATGGCAAGACTGTCGCTATCGCGCCCACTGTGCGTTCAACGACATCGTCTTCAGCCGGTCTGGTGACGGCATAGCCTGGAGCCAGCCGCAGCCGCTTCCGAATCCGAACGGCGAGGATCGCTTCATCGTCGGCCTCGGCGCGGACCCCGTGCGCCCAGGTCATCTGGGTCTCACGTACTACGCCTACGACGATCCGGCATGCGCGAGCGGGTCGTGCAAGCTCCGGGCGTGGTTCACCGCATCGCCGGACGGCGGCTCGACGTGGAGCGCGCCGCTCGCACTCGCCGGACCGATCGCGCTCGCCTCCCTTCCTCAAACCGCGTTCGGCCGGATGTTCGGCGACTACGTCGCGACGGTCTATGCCAATGACTCGGCGTGCAGCATCTTCGTCTCCGCAAATGCGGCGTCGGGTACGACGTTCGACGAGAGCACCTACGCCCGATGCATGACGGTCGCCGGGTCGCTCTCGCGCGCGCAACTGCGTTCTATTCCGGCCGTACCGCTTTCCATAAACGGTGCCCGCTGGCGCAGGCGCGTGCTCCCGCCCGATTGAATCGAGCGGCATGAACGCCGTTCGTCGCTCGTTGCTTGTCTGTGCCGCGATCGCGGCATTGTTCTCGTTCTCGCTCGGAAGCGCGCAGGCCGCGCGACCGACGCTCTCCGAACCGGCCATCTCGCCCGACGGCAGGACGATCGCGTTCGTCTCGGGCGGCAGCATCTGGACCGCACCCGCGAGCGGCGGGACGGCGCGCATCCTGGTCAACGACCGGCTGATCGGCGACCGGCCGCTCTACTCGCCGGACGGCTCGCAACTGGCGTTCGTCTCGTACCGCGGCGGCACGGCCGACATCTACGTGCTGACGCTTTCGACCGGGGCGCTCGCACGCCTCACCTACGACGACAGCGCCGAGTGGCTCGAGGGCTGGCGCGACGGCTACATCTACTTCTCGAGCCCGAGCAACAACATCAACGGCGAGCGCGACATCTATCGCGTGCGCGCCGGCGGCGGCACGCCGATGCTCTACGTCACGCAGCCGTACATGACCGAGTTCTTCGGCGCGCCCGCCCCGGACGGCCACTCGATCGCGTTCAATGTGCGCGGCCTCTCCGGCGGGCAGTGGTGGCGGATCGGACGCAGCCACATCGACGAATCGGAGATCTGGCTGCGCCGCGGCGACGGCGCCGATCCCAGCTATGAACGGCTGACCGACGGCGGAGCCCGCGAGGACTGGGCGATGTGGGCGCCCGACGGCAAGCGCATCTACTACATGTCCGACCGCAGCGGAGCGCAGAACATCTGGACGCGCCTCGTCGGCGAGCCCGCCCGTCAGGTCACGCACTTCACCAACGGCCGGGTGGTCTGGCCGACGATCTCGCGCGACGGCTCGACGATCGTCTTCGAACGCGACTTCGGCGTGTGGAAGCTCGCCACCGCGAGCGGGCGCGCCGCGCCCGTCCAGATCGCGCTCGAAGGCGTCGTCTCGCAACCGCAGATCCAGCATACCGTCGCGCGCGACGGTTTCGGCGACTACCGCATCTCGCCGGACGGTAAGAAGGTCGCGTTCCTGGCCCACGACCAGATCTTCGTCTCCGCGACCGGCGGAGGCGTCTCGATCCGGGTGACCGGCCAGAACGAATACGCGCGCGAGTTCGCCTGGGCGCCGGATAGCAACTCGCTCGCGTTCGCATCGGGCGACGGTCACGAAGATCGCATCTATCGCTACGACTTCATCTCGGGCGCGCGCAAGACGCTGGTCTCGACCCCGGCGGATATCCGCTACCTCACCTACGCGCCGGCGACGAAGAAGCGCGACGAGAAGCTGGCGTACGAACAGTCGGGCGCGGAACTGCGCGTGCTCGATCTCGCGACCGGCGAGATCCGCACGGTCGCGCGCGCGTACCTGCCGCTCACGCCGGGCGAGTCCGAGTCCGCTCTGGCCTGGTCGCCGGACGCCGCCTGGATCGCCTACCTCGCCAACGACGCCGTCGGCTTCGAGAACGTCAGCGTGGTCGACGTCGCGAACCCGGCACCTCGCACGATCTCGTACGTGCCCAACGCCTACGCCAACGCGATCGCGTGGAACGCCGACGGGAAGTCGATCCTGTTCAGCAGTGCGGAACGCACCGAGCCGTGGAGCGTCGCCCGCATCGATCTCATCCCGCGCACGCCGACCTTCGGCGAGGACAAGCTCCACGCGCTCTTCTCGCGCGACGGCGACTACGACGACGAAGGCGCGAGCGCGTCGGCCGCCGCTGCGGCCGCCGGCAGCGCCGGGGCCGCCGCCGCGAAACCCGCGCCCAAACCCGTCAAGATCGTGTTCGACGGCATCCACGACCGCCTGACGTATCTCCCGACCGGGCTCAACGCCGCGTCGTTCGCGATCAGCAGCGACGGACGGACCGCGGTCTTCGCCGCGCAGAACGGCGACGATCAGAACCTCTACCTCTACGCGCTCGATCCGAACGTCCATGCGGTCGCGCGCCAGATCACCTCATCGCCGGGCGGCAAGAACCTGCCCCAATGGGCCCCCGACGGGAAGTCGATCTACTACCTGGACGACGCTCTGGCGCTCCAAAGGGTGGCGCTCGACGACGACGGCAAGGTCGCCCAGGTGGCGCTCGCCGGCGAGTACGACGTCGACTGGAATCGCGACAAGCTCCAGGCGTTCGACGAGGCCTGGTCCGCCATCCGCGACTTCTACGCCGACCCGCACACCAACGGCGTCGACTGGAATGCCGTCCGCGCGCGCTACGCGCCGCAGATCGCCGGCGCGCAGAACCCGGGCGATCTCAACCGCCTGCTCAACCTGATGATCGGCGAGCTCGACTCCTCGCACAGCGGCGCCTATCCGCCCTACACGTTCCGACGCACCGAGGGCCGGATCGGCGTCACCTTCGAGCGCGCGCCGTACGAGCGGGATGGATCGTTCGTGGTCGCGACCGTCGTTCCGCAATCGCCGGCGGCGATCGCCGGGATCGTGCCCGGCGAACGCGTCACGTCGATCGACGGCGTCGCACTGGACGCGTCCTCCAACGCCGACCGGCTTTTCGACAATACCGTCGGGAAGAAGCTCTCGATCGGCATCGCCGGCGCCGGCGGCGCGCGCGACGTCGCCGTGAAACCGGTCGACTACCCGACCATCGGGAACCTGCGCTACCGCGCCTGGGTCGCGAAGAACCGCGCGACCGTCGACCGCCTGAGCGGCGGTACCCTCGGCTACGTCCACATCCCCGACATGTCGTCCGAATCGCTCGATCAGTTCTACAAGGATCTCGACGCGATCCAGTTCGGCAAGCGCGGGGTGGTCATCGACGTCCGTTCGAACAACGGCGGGTTCGTGAACGCCTACGCGCTCGACGTGCTGTCGCGTCAGGCCTACCTGACGTTCACCGGCCGGAACCAGCCGACGTACGCCGTGCGCGAACAGCTCGGCCAGCACGCCCTCGGCAAGCCGACCGTGCTGATCACCAACGAAGAGACCCTCTCGGACGGAGAGGACTTCACCGAGGGCTATCGCGCGATGCACCTCGGGAAGGTGGTCGGCGAGCCGACCGCGGGCTGGATCATCTTCACGTCGGCGATCACCCTGGTCGACGGCACCACCTTCCGGCTCCCCGCTTGGACCGTGCGGACGGCCTCGGGCGCGCCGATGGAACGCCACCCGCGCCCGGTCGACGTGACCGTCCAACGCCAGGTCGGTTCGAGCGAGGATGCTCAACTGGCGGCAGCCGTGCGCACGCTCTTGGAGACCGCGCGCTGATCGCACGCGTAGAGGGGGAAGCAGCGGACCTGCCGATAGTCTGAATAAGACTGATGACGGCGTTCGATCAAACGCCGCCGAGCGACGACGGTCTGCTCGCGCGGCTCCTCTCCATCACCCACGACATCTTGGTGGCGCGCGATCCGGCGCCCGCGCTGGAGTCGATCGCGCGCGGCTTCGCCGAAGCGTTCGGCTGGCGCTACGTGACGATCGTCGCGGCCGACGAGGCGGACGGCGAATTGCGCCGGCGCGTCCTGTGGGGCTACCCGGACGAGATCAAGGCCGCGCGGCTCGGCGAGGTGATCCCGTATGAGGAGATCTCCGAGGTGCTGACGCCCGCCTACGAGGTCTTTCCCAACTGCTACTACCTGGTCGCCGAGCAAGGCAAGGATACGGACCACAGCATCTACACCGGCGACCTGCCGCGCAACGCCCCGCGCGCCGCCGCGAACATGTGGCACGAGCGCGACGCCCTCGTCCTGGTCCTGGCGGGCAGCGACGGCAAGATGCTCGGCTACCTCTCGCCGGATCATCCGGCCGACGGGAAAGCCCCGTCCCGCGACATCCTCCGGCAGATGCAGATCTTCGTGAACCTGATCGGGCTCGCGCTCACCAACGCCCGAGCGCACCGCGCCGAGGTCGAACGGCGGCGGCTGGTCGAAGAGCACGCGCGCCTGCAGAACGACTTCTTCAGCATGGTCGCGCACGAGGTCCGCTCGCCGCTGGCCGCCATCCGCGGCGCCGCCTCGCTGCTGGAGACGCACCTCGACCGCCTCGAACCGGACCGGCGGGACGATCTGCTCGCGATGATCGGCTCGTCCACCAACCGCCTCTCGGCCATCTTCGAGGACTTTCTGCTGCTCTCGCGGATGGACGCCGGCTCCCTCGCCCTGCGGTTCGAACCGGTCGATCCGATCGCGGTGGTGGTCGAATCGGTCGCACGGACCGCGAGCGAACATCCCGACCGCGAGGTCCAGACCATCTACCTGGCCCCGATCCCCACGGTCCGCGCGGACGAAGGCCGCCTCGTCCAAGTGCTGACCAACTTCCTCTCCAACGCGGTCAAGTATTCGCCGGCCGGCTCGGTGGTGACGGTCGAGATCCGGCCCTACGGCGACAAGGTCTGCTTCACCGTCAACAACGCCGGCCCGGGCATCCTGGAGGGCGACCGGGACAAGGTCTTCACCCGCTTCGGGCGACTCTCGCAGGGCGACGGCTCGACCGGCCTGGGCCTCTACATCTGCAAGCAACTGGTCGGCCTGATGCACGGGACGATCGGCTTCGAGAGCGACCCGGGCCGCCGGACCTCGTTCTGGTTCATGCTCCCGACGGGCGCCGGCCGGTTCTAGGGATCCTCGCCCGGAAATCGTGCCCCGGAGGGCCCCTGCGACTCCCTCGCTTGCGGTCCACGCCTATACGAGGATAGGATAGGGCGGTGAAAACGCGTCCAGACATCCGTAACGTCGCAATTATCGCCCACGTCGACCACGGCAAGACCACCCTGGTCGATGCCATGCTCAAGCAGAGCGGCGTCTTCCGCGAAGGCCAAGTCCTCACCACCCGGGTGATGGACTCCAACCCGCTCGAGCGCGAGCGCGGCATCACCATTCTCGCCAAGAACACCGCCGTGCGCCACGGCGACGCCAAGTTCAACATCGTCGACACCCCCGGCCACGCCGACTTCGGCGGCGAGGTCGAGCGCGTGCTCCAGATGGTCCAAGGCGTGCTGCTGCTGGTCGACGCGGCCGAGGGCGTGATGCCCCAGACGCGCTTCGTGCTGCGCAAGGCGCTCGAGCTCGACCTGCGCGCGATCGTGGTCGTCAACAAGATCGACCGCAAGGACGCGCGCGCGATGGAAGTCGTCAACGAGGTCTTCGACCTGTTCATCGAACTGGGCGCGAGCGAAGAGCAGGCCGACTTCAAGGTGCTCTTCACCAACGGCAAGGCCGGGACGGCCACCACCGATCTCGAGGTCCCGGGCGTCGACCTGGAACCGGTCTTCGACGCGATCAAGAGCCACATCCCCGAAGCGCCCGCGGAAGAGGGCACGTTCCAGATGCTCGTCTCCGCGATCGACCATAATAAGTACGTCGGACGCATCGGCATCGGCCGCGTCTTCCGCGGTTCGACCCGGCTCAACGCGCCGATCTCGAAGATCGCCCACGACGGCACCGTCGAGACCGGCCTGCGCCTCACCAAGATCCTGGCGTTCGCCGGGCTCGAACGCGTCGATATCGAAGAGGCCGCCGCCGGCGACATCATCTGCGTCTCGGGCATCGAAGGCCTCAACATCGGCGACACGATCGCCGACGCCTCGAACCCCGAGGGCATCCACGCCGTCGCGGTCGACGAACCGACCGTCTCGATGTTCTTCTCCGTCAACAACTCGCCGTTCGCGGGCAAAGAGGGCAAGTACGTCACCTCGCGCCAGATCCGCGAGCGCCTGATGAACGA
>JANWKW010000120.1 GCA_025451135.1 Vulcanimicrobiia bacterium
CGACGCTGCGGGCCGGCGACACGGTGCTGCTCGTGCTCGTGACCATGACCTTCGGCGCGGGCGCGCACGCCTGTCCGGGAGATGCGGTCGCGACGCGCATCGCGCAGATGGCCGTCCGTCGCGTCCTGGCCGACGGCGTGGCGCTCCGGGGCCCGGCCGGCTACGTCGATCGCCCCAACGTCCGCATCCCGCTGTTCGATCGACCGGGGGGAACCGTTCTCTCGCCCACGTAAGGCGGCGGAATGAGCCAAGAACTGTACGACATTCCGGTTCGCCGCAACGACGGCAGCGGCGCGACCCTGCGCGAATATGCCGGCGACGCGCTCCTGATCGTCAACGTCGCGTCCCAATGCGGGCTGACCCCGCAGTACGGCGGACTCGAGGGCCTCGAGCAAGAGTTCGGCGGCAGGGGCTTCCACGTGCTCGGCTTCCCGTGCAACCAGTTCGGCGCGCAAGAGCCCGGCAGCAACGCCGAGATCGCGCAGTTCTGCGAGACCAACTACGGCGTGTCGTTCCCGCTCTTCGACAAGATCGAGGTCAACGGCCAAGGCCGGCATCCGCTCTACGCCGCCCTGATCGGCGACGGCCCCGACATCGGGTGGAACTTCGAGAAGTTCCTGGTCGATCGCGACGGCGCGGTGATCGCGCGCTTCGATCCGAAGACGCCGCCCGACGACGCCGCCTTGCGCGCCGCCATCGAACGCGCGATTGCGTAGCTGGCGGATCTTCCTGGGCGTCGCGACCGCCGGCGCCCTGCTGCTGCTCGGTCTGCAGTTGCCGCCGCCCGCGCCGGTGGGCTTCGACTTCTGGTTCGGGTTCGCGGGATCGATCCTGTTGGCGGCGTTCGCCGGATTCATCGGCTGGCAGGGCGCCGGGTCGCGCCGGGCGCGATTGCTCTGCCTGGTCTTGCTCGCGACGGTGTTCGCGACCGCGCTCGCGCCCTGGAACTTCTGGCGCGGCGGCGAGACGCTGCAGCTGGCTGCGTGGGCGCTGGCGGCGACGATCGGACCGCTGGCGCCGCTCTTCTTCGCCTACTATGCCGATACGTTCGGGACGCCCACGCCGCTGCGCCGGCGGTTCGCGATCGCGCAATACGTGTTGGCGATCCCATCGGTCCTGGTCGCGCTCGCACCGATCGCGGCGCGGCTCTCGCATGCGATCCCCCTCCGCATCGCCCTCGAGGCGGCGGTCACGAACCCGGCGCTCGACCTGCAGTTCCTGGTCGCGCTGGCGACGGGGATCCTCGCGATCCGCGCCAGCCACGGCGACGACCGGCAGCGGATCCTGTGGGCGACGATCGCGAGCGCGCCGTATATCGTCGCCGCCGCCTTCACCGGCTGGCCCGGCGTTCCGGACGAGTTCGGCAACGTGGCGCTCCTACTGTGGCCGATCGGCCTCGCCTACGCCGCCCTGCGCGGGAAACTGCCGGACGTCGCGTTCGCGGTCAATCGCGCGGCCGTCTTCACCGTCGTCTCGGCGATCGTGCTGGTGCTCTTCGTCACCTTCGAGTGGTTCCTCGCCGAGTGGGTCAAGCCGATCGGCCACGACGCGGACTTGGTGCTGAGCCTCGGGTTCGCGCTGGTGCTCGGCATCTCGACCCGCTTGATCCACCATCGCGTCGACCATGCGATCGACAGGATCATCTTCCGCAAACGCAATGCCGATCTGGCGGCCCTGCGCTCCTTCGCCGCCGAAGCGCCCTTCATCACCGACCGGCAGGTACTGATCGCGCGCACCGTCGCCGCCATTCGCGCGCATACCGACGCGTCGAGCGCGGCGGTCGTGCCGGACGGCGGTCCCGAAGCGAACGATCCCGCGATGGTCGCCCTGCGCGCGCGGCGCGTTCCGGTCGAACCCGGCCCGCTCGAAAGCGCGCTCGGCGGCGAGCTCGCGCTGCCCATGTCGGCCGGAGCGACGTTTCTCGGCGCGCTGGTCTGCGGGCAGAAGGCGGAAGGGGGCGCCTACGCGCCCGACGAGATCGCAGCGCTGACCGCGATCGCCGGCGGCGTCGCAGAAGCGCTGCTGATCCTTCGCGGGAGCGGCCAGTACGTCGCGCTGCTCGAACGCATCGCCGCCGCCCAAGAGCGCATCCTCGAGGCGCTGCGCGCCCCGCGCTAGCGCGGGTCAGATCGCGCTGAGTTTCGGCTCGTCGACCGGCGTGCCGCTGACGGCCGCGGTCGCGAACTCCGAGGCGCGCGCGACCTGCGCCGCCCGGACGAGATCGAGCGCGGCCGATTCCGGATCGCTCGAACGAGCGCGCAGGGCTCGCGCGTAGAGGTCCGCGGCGAAGCCGTTGAGCCACAGGGCGCTGCCCGGATTGAGGTTCGCGATCAGCTTGCCGGTCGCGTCGTAGGCGTTATCCGACGTTCCGCGCCCGGTCGCGCTCGCGGCCGCGAGCAGGGTGTCCGAGGCGCGCGCGTAGTCCTCGGCCGGGACGTAATCGTTGCGCAGCCACGCCTTGAGCGCCATATCGTAGGCGCGCTGCGCGGAGACGATCAACCGCGCGTCGGTGGAGTCGGGCGAGGACGCGTCCTGCAGCAGTTGGGCGGTCCGGTTGAGGTGGTCGCTGACGGCTTGGCGCGAGATCGACGAATCGATGGTGGCGCCGGTGATCTGCTCCGCCGACGCGATTGCCGGCGCGAGCATGGCCAGGGCGGCGGCGAGTGCGAAGATGGATCGGATACGCATGACTTCTCCTGGTGGTGACGTTCGTTGCTCGCCCATTATCCGCACAACGCCTGAGAGTATCCCGGATGTGACCGCGCGAGCGGTAGTTCGCCAAGCGAGCGCTGGGCAACGCAGGCGGAACTTCTGCGCCCCGGCGTGGCGTTTCGATTAGTGGGAAAGACCTTGGCGTCTTTACAAAAATAGTCGGAGGAAAAATCGTACAATGAAACGTCTCGCACTCCCGATCGCGCTCTGCGCCGCTCTCGTGACGGCGACCCTCGCCGGCGGCACGGCAAGCGCTCAGGTCTACGGACAGCAGGGCTACGGCAATGCGCCGGCCGGCTCGTACCAGCAGACCTGCAACGGCATCCGCGTCCGCGGCAACGGCCTGTTGACCGCAAACTGCCTCAACAACGGCGGCCAGCGCGTGCGTTCGTCGCTCGCGTTCCAGTCCTGCCGAGGCGGCGACATCGGCAACATCAACGGTCAGCTGAGCTGCGTCCGCGGGGGATCCGGCTACTACGGTCGCGGCCACGGTCGGCGCGGCAACCATCGCGGCGGCCGCTACCGCAACCGCGACAACGACGACAATAACAACGGCAACACCGGCGCGCTGCCGTCGGGTTCGTACCAGCAGTCGTGCAACAACGCCAGCATGCAGGGCAGCACGCTCACGGCGAACTGCCGCAACGACTCGGGCGCCTACATGACCTCGTACCTCGACGTCAGCCAGTGCCGCTCGACCGACGACATCGGCAACCTCAACGGACAGCTCCGCTGCATCTACCGCTACTAGCGACTCCTCGGCGGCGACCAAGGGACTCGCGCGTCGCGCGGGTCCCTTGGTCTTCCCGCTTGACGGGAGTCCGCGAGATACGCTAAGACGGACGTCATGGGAACGCATGGATGGACGATCGCGATACGCGATCCTCGCTGGGTCGCGCTCGGCGTGCTGTGCGTCGGCATGCTCATGGTCGTGCTCGACAACACCGTCGTAAACGTCGCGTTGCCGTCCATCCAATCCGATCTCGGATTCACGCACGCGGGCCTGGCGTGGGTGGTCAATGCCTATATGATCGCGTTCGGCGGGCTGCTCTTGCTCGCGGGACGCTTGGGCGATCTGATCGGCAGCCGCCGCGTCTTCGTGACCGGCCTCGTGATCTTCACCGCCGCATCGGCGCTGTGCGGCCTCGCCTGGCGCGCGGACGTGCTGGTCGCCGCGCGATTCGTGCAGGGCTTGGGCGGCGCGATGGCCTCGTCGGTCATCCTGGCGATGATCGTGACCACCTTCGAAGAGGCGCGCGAGCGCGCGCGAGCGCTCGGCGCGTTCAGCTTCGTCGCGTCGGCGGGAGGCTCGATCGGGTTGCTCTTGGGCGGCGCGATCACGCAAGCGCTGAGCTGGCACTGGGCGTTTCTGGTCAACGTCCCGATCGGCATCGCGGCCCTATTCCTCGCGCGCGCGTACCTCAAAGGCGGCGGCGGCATCGGCTTGCGTGCCGGCGCGGACGTGCTCGGCGCGCTCTCGATCACGGCATCCCTGATGTTGGCGGTCTACACGGTCGTCGCGAGCCCGGACCAGGCTCCGGGTTCGCCGCAGACGTGGATCCTCGGCGGCGTCGCCCTCGCCCTGTTCGTGGCGTTTCTCGCGCGCCAGGCGACGGCGGCGACGCCGCTGCTCCCCTTGCGTCTGTTCCGCTCGCGCAACCTGAGCGGCAGCAATCTGCTGCAGGCGCTCCTGGTCGCCGGCATGTTCGGCTTCTTCTTCCTCGACTCGCTCTATCTGCGCCGGTCGCTCGGCTACGATGCCGTGCACACCGGCTTGGCCTTTCTGCCGGTGACGGTCGCGATCGGCGCGCTCTCACTCGGCTGGTCCGCCCGGCTGGCCGAGCGATTCGGCCCGCGCACCGTCATCCTGGCCGGCATCGCGCTCGCCGTCGCCGGCCTGGGCATCTGCGCGCTCGCGCCGCGGGGCGACTACCTGACGACTATCTTCCCCGCGATGGTGTTGATCGGCGCCGGCATGGGCGCGTCGTTCCCGTCGATCATGATGTTCGCGATGAGCGACGCTACCGCGGACGATTCGGGCGTCACCTCGGGCGTGGTCAACACCACCTCGAACGTCGGCGGCGCGTTCGGTCTCGCGATCCTCGCGACCATCCCCGACGCGCACGTCGCGTTCGGCGCGGCGGCGGTCTTGATGGCGCTCGCCGGCGTCGTGGCCGCGACGGTCCTCCAACCGGAACGGCTCGATGCGAACGCAGAGGCTTCCTCGCCCGCGGCCGCGTAGCCCTCGCTATCGGAGGTGGCTATGAGTCGGGTACGCGTTCTGGTCGGCACGCGCAAAGGTGCGTTCGTGCTCTCGTCGGACGGCAACCGAGAGAAGTGGGACGTCGGCGGACCGCACTTCGCCGGTTGGGAGGTCTATCACGTCAAGGGATCGCCCGCCGACCCGAACCGTCTCTACGCATCGCAGAGCAGCGGCTGGTTCGGCCAAGTGATCCAGCGTTCGGACGACGGCGGGACGAGCTGGAATCCGGTCGGCAACACCTTCGCCTACGACGGCGTCCCGGGCACGCATCAGTGGTACGACGGCACCCCGCATCCGTGGGAGTTCGCGCGCGTCTGGCACCTCGAACCGTCGCTCGGCGATCCCGACACGGTCTTCGCCGGCGTCGAAGACGCGGCGCTCTTCAAGACCACTGACGGCGGCGCGAGTTGGAACGAGCTCTCGGGATTGCGCAAGCACGGCTCCGGACCGCACTGGCAGCCGGGTGCGGGAGGGATGTGCCTGCATACCATCCTGCTCGACCCGAAGGATCCCGAGCGGATGTTCGTCGCGATCTCGGCCGCGGGAGCGTTCCGCACCGACGACGCCGGCGCGACCTGGAAACCCATCAACAAAGGACTCCGCTCCGCGCAGCTCCCCGACGAAGACGCCGAGGTCGGCCACTGCGTGCATAATCTGGCGCTGCATCCGGCGCGTCCGTCGACCCTCTTCATGCAAAAGCACTGGGACGTGATGCGCAGCGACGACGCCGGCGAGCACTGGCGCGAGATCAGCGGGAACCTTCCCCCCGATTTCGGCTTTCCGATCGACGACCACGCACACGAGCCCGAGACGGTCTACGTGGTGCCGATCAAGAGCGACTCCGAGCACTTCCCGCTCGACGGCAAGCTGCAGGTCTATCGCAGCCGGACCGGCGGCGACGAATGGGAGGCGCTCACCAAAGGCCTGCCGCAGCAGAATTGCTACGTGAACGTGCTGCGCGACGCGATGGCGGTCGACGCGCTCGACGCGTGCGGCATCTATTTCGGCACGACCGGCGGCCAGGTCTACGCCTCGAACGACGCGGGGGACAGCTGGAATCCGATCGTGCGCGACCTGCCGCCCGTGCTCTCGCTCGAAGTGCAAACGCTGCCGTGATCCGCGTCGTTCTGCCCGCGCATCTGCGCACGCTCGCGCGGATCGAGGGCGAGCAGCGGTTCGAGATCGGGGGTCCGGCCACCATCGCCGCGGTGCTCGATGCGGTCGAGGCCCGTCATCCGATGCTGCGCGGCACCATCCGCGACCCGGCGACCGGGAAGCGGCGGGCGTTCGTCCGGTTCTTCGCCTGCGAGCGCGATCTCTCGCACGATCCGCTCGACGCTCCGCTCCCCGCCGCGATCGCGAACGGCGCCGAACCGCTGCTCGTCGTAGGGGCGATGGCCGGCGGCTAGAACACCGCCGTATGGACGTCGCATCCGGTCTGCTAGCCGCTCTCGTCGCGCTCTCGGCTCCGTATCACGGAAAAGTCGCGCTCTACGCGACCGATCTGACGAGCGGACGGGAGGTCGCGCTCGACGCCGACACGCCCGTTCCGACCGCGTCGGTCATCAAGCTCGCGGTCCTGTTCGAGGCGCTCAAACAGGTGCAATCCGGCCGCGTGCGTTTCGCCGACACGCTCACGATGAAGAAACCGGACCAGGTGCCGGGCTCCGGCGTCCTCTCGCTCTTCGACACGCCGATGCAGCTGACGTTCAAGGACGCGCTCACGATGATGATCGCGACCAGCGACAACACCGGCACGAATCTCGCGATCGACCACCTCGGCCTCGACAATATCGATAACCGCATCGCGTGGATGGGCCTCAAGGACACGCGGCTCTACAAGAAGGTGTTCATGCCGGCGGTCGGCCCGATGCCGCCCGATCAGAAACAGTTCGGCCTGGGCAAGACGACCGCGCGCGAGATGGCCGCGATCATGACGCGCTTCGCGACCTGCGATCTGAACGCGGCCGGGACGGACGCGCCGTCGCCGCCCAGCGCGGCCGATCGCGCGCTCTGCGATACGGCCATCGCGATGCTCAAACATCAGACCGACGGCAACAGCATCCCGCGCTATTTGACCGGCGTCGAGGTGGCGAACAAGACCGGGTCGCTCGACGACGTGCGCAACGACGTCGCGATCGTCTACGCCAAGAACGGCCCGATCGTGATCTCGGCCTTCACCTATGCGAACGCCGACCAGAGCTGGACGCCCGACAACGCCGGCGCGCTGCTGATCGGCAAGATGGCCAAGACGATCGTCGACGCCTGGCAGTAGGCGGTTAGCGCTTGACCTGTTTGCTGCGGCCGCCGGGGAACCGGACGGTGGACTGGCTGGCGTTATAGGCCAGCTTCGGCCGCCGCGTCTCGATCGTCGCCCAGACCGTACCGTCGTCGTCGGTCTCGTCGCGCACGGCTTCGATCGGCAGATGCGCGCCCTCCGCCCGCGCGCTCGCGGACGCGCGAAATCGCGTTGCGGAGTTCTTCGAGAGCGCTTCCAGGCGCTCGATCAACGAGACGCGCGTCGTCGCGGCCCCGGCCTCGACCAGCCCGAAGGCCGAGCCTTTGGCGGTCGGCCGCGTCGCGATCTCGCCGGCGGGGGCGTAATCGCTCCCATCGCGGATCCGCACGCGCTCGCCCGAGCACGCCTTGAGCGCCGAGAGGACTTGAGCCCAGCGCAGGCTCTCGTTACGTAGCATGTCTCCCCTCTTCGATACCGTCAAGGAAGCGCCTCGCACGTACCGAAGGCGCGCCCTGATGGACGACTTTCGCTTCGGCGTCGCGACCGCGGACCACCAGTGCGAAGCGTACAACGGGCAGGACGATATCCGCGACGTCTGGGCCCGCGTCCGGGGCGTCGTCCCGCGCGGACGCGCGACCGACTTCTGGAACCGCTACCGCGAAGACGCCGACCTGGCGAAGAGCTTAGGTTGCCGGATCTTCCGCATCTCGCTCTCCTGGGCGCGCCTCGAGCCCCAAGCCGGGACCTGGAGCGACGAGACGTTCGCGCACTATCGCGAGCTGCTGCAGTATCTGCGCGACATCGGCATGCATACGCTGGTGACGCTGCATCACAACACCTGGCCCGTGCACGTGCAGGCGGCGGGCGAGGGCGCGGGCATGCTGGACGAGGCCTTTCCGGCGCGTTTCGCGGCCTACGCCGAACAGGCGGCCAAGCGCCTCGGCGACCTGATCGACTACTGGGTCACGCTCAACGAACCCAACCAGTTGCTCTACGGCTTCGTCAAGGCGTTCTGGATGCCGGCCTATACCATGCCGCCCGGACTGGCGCCGTTCGCGACCTCCGAAGAGCAGATGGACGCGGTCCTGACGCTCGTGCCTAACCTGTTCCGCGCGCACGCGTTCGCGCGCGACGCGATCAAGGCCGCGCTCCCGAACGCCATGGTCGGCGCGAACCCGAACATCTTCGGCCTGCCCGGATGGCTGCGCAGACTCGCCGATCGCAGCGCGACCAAGGCCAAATCGCCCGGCCAGATGCGCAAGCAGGCCGAGCTGCTCTCGCAGTGGCGCTTCCTCGAGAGCGGACAGGTCGACGTCTCGATCGCGCAGATCGGCGTCACCAAGGAACGCGCGACCCACGTGCTCTTCTCCGAGCCGTACGAGATCTCGACCACCGGCACGCCGCTGGCGGCGGCGATCGCGCTCGGGCACCGCGCGCTGCTCAATGCGGTCGATCGCGCGATCCGGGCCTACAAGAAAGCGACGCCGAACGCGCCGCTCACGACCAATCGCAAGACGTGCGCGAACGTCGGGCGCGAGGAGTACGCCAGCGAGGCCGACGACGTGCCCGACCTGGACTGGTCGCTCGACACGATCCGCAAGCGGGGCGTGCTGCGCGTCGGCGTGCGCCCGGGCGTGGACGATCTCTGCCGCGTCGACGCGCAGGGGAACTACAGCGGCATCGAGCCGGACATCGCGCGCCGGATCGCCGATCAGGTGCTCGGCGATCCGAGCAAGGTGCAGTTCGTGCCGCTCGAAGGCGAGAACCGCGTCCGCGCGACCCGGTCTCGCTTCGCCTGGCTGGACTGGTTCCGCAAGTCGATCGCGCTCTTCGGGACGCTGCTCGGCACGAACTGGTGGAACCTCGGGATGGCCGGACAACTGCCGGAGTTCCTGTGTCCGGCGACCTGCGTCGGCACGCTCGACTACGTCGGCCTCGACTACTACTGGGGCGTCGCGTCGTTCGCGCCGCGGCAGCTCCACCGTCTGGTCGCCGCCATGTCGACCAACTACGGCGACGCCCCGGTCTGGCCCGGCGGCCTGGGCGCGGTCCTGCGCGAGGCCCACGCGCAGTTCCCCGACAAGCCGATCATCGTGGTCGAGAACGGCAGCGTCACCAGCGCGGGCGGCATCGCCCGGGCCGACTATATCGCGGAGCACATCCGCGAGGTGATCGACGCGAAGAAGGCCGGACTGCCGATCCTCGCCTACCTCTGCTGGAGCATCACCAGCAATCGCGAGTGGGGATTGCCGTTCAACGACGGCAGCGATTTCGGCCTCTACCACATCGCGCTCGATACCGATCCGGAGCTGACGCGCGTCCCGACGCCGTCCGCGCAGCGCTACGCCGAGATCATCACCGCCCACGCGAGCCGAACTGACGCTACGACTGCCGACGTGAGGAGGATGCCGTGACCAAGCAGCGCTACTGGGTCTTCCTGTTGATGTTCCTCAGCGTGTTCGTCAACTACATGGACCGGGTGAACTTCTCGGTCTCGATCCCGGCCATCCGGCACGCCTTCGGCTTCGACCTCGGCAACATCTCCGCGATCCTGTTCGCGTGGGGCATCATCTACGCGATCTTCAACTTCCCGGGCGGGTTGCTCGTCGACAAGCTCGGCCTGCGCAAGGCGCTGCCGCTGCTCCTCGGCTGGTGGTCGATCTTCACGATCCTCACGCCGTTCGCCCAGACGCTCTTCGGATGGTTCGCCGTACGCGGACTGATGGCCGCAGGCGAAGCGCCGATCTGGCCGGTCAATGCGAAGCTGGCGAACACCTGGGCCGCGCCGGGCGAACGCTCGACGCTCTACACGCTCGCGGGCTCGGGACAGTACGTCGGGCCGGCCATCGGCGCGATCCTGGCCGGTTTGATCCTGCACTGGTTCGGCTGGGAATGGACGTTCATCTCGTTCGGCGTCCTGGGACTGGCGATCGTGCCGTTCTGGTATGCGGTCGTACGCGATCGACCGGCGCTCGATCCGCGCGTCGACGCGCGAGAGCTGGCGCATATCGACAACCGCGCTCACCCGGACGAGAAGCCCGACTGGGAGGGCGTCCGGAACGTCGTGTGCAGCCGCACCGGCATCGGCATGCTGCTCGTCTATCTGACGTTCGGCTACATCCTCTTCACGTTCTTGAACTGGATGCCGACCTACATGTACGACACGTTCCATCTCGACATCCTCAAGAGCGCGCTCTGGTCGAGTCTGGGTTCGTGGCTCGGACTCGCGGGCTTCTTGCTCTCGGGGCCGCTCAACGATCGTCTGGCGAGGCGGTACGATCGTCTGACGGCGCGCAAGATCGGGACCGCCGTCCCGATGGCGGTCGGGATGGTCTGCGTGCTGCTCTCGGTCTACAGCGGCCAAGCCGGCTTCGCCGCGCTCACCGCGGTGCTGATCGGCTTCGCGCAGCTCGCGATGAATGCGACCGTCGGCGCGTGGGCGGTGAGCATCATCGACATCTCGCCGAACATGGCCTCGACAGGATTCGTCTACGGCATCTACAACGGCGTGCTCAACGTGATGGGCGCGTTCAACGCGCTGATCATCGGCGCGCTCGCGACGCACTACGGCTTTCCGGCGGCGTTCGGAAGCGCGCTCGCATTCATGGGGATCTTCATCCTGAGCATGCTCTTCATCGTGGACAAGAAGAGCTACGGCGAACTGACGGCGCGCGCGCAGAGGGCCCGGCTGGCCGCGAGCGTCGCCTAGGAGGGGCGGCGGCTAACCTTCGCGGTCGAAGCCGGTGCCGGTGAACATGCCTTGGGCCATCCCGGCCTTGAGCGCGTCCATCATCGTCGAGATGCCGGACAGACTCGACGCGGGCGATCCGTCGGCGAACTGCGGCGCCGACGCGGTCGGCCCATTGCCGAGCGCCCGCATCAGCGCGACCGACGAGGCCGTCATGATCTGATCGTAGGCGCTCCGGTACGGATTCTTCGCCGGAACGGCAGCCGTGGGCGCGTTTGCGGTCGGCGCCGGGGCCGGAGTCTGCGTCACGGACGCAGATAGGACGTCCTCGCCCGCATAGGACCGGGACGCCACCGAAGCCTGGAGCGCATCGAAACCGGGCACCGAACCGATACTCATCGCATCCATCGTACCACCCCAGGGCGACCCGGGACCGGCCTTCCCGAAGTCTTTACGCCCGGGACGGTCCTCGAGGCCGGCTACGGCTCGGGACCCTCGGTGCGGGCGTAGCCGAGGGTCGCGGTCTTCGTGAAGAAGCCGTGGGGCTTGAAGTTCACGGCGACGCGTTCGCCCGGCATGATCGGGAAGTCTTCGGGACGGGTGACGTGGGTGAAGCCGAGACTGTACCAGACGACGATATCGCGATCGACGATGCGCTGATCGCCCGAATAGGCGGTCAGACCGTCGGCGTAGCCGTGCGGGTGCTGGTTGGGATACTTGCCTGCCGCATAGAGCTGCTCGGGATCGTAGGGCGTCACCCAGAGATGTCGCTGGACGAAGGACGACGGTTCGCCGAAACGCGAGGCCGGGATCGACGAGAACGTATTGCCGGCGGGCTCGATCTGATAGCCGGATGCGTGTCCGATCGCCGATCGCTTCGACGGGTTGAACACGACCCACGAGCGATCGCTCGCGTCGTCCACCAGGCGGCGCGCCTCGCGCGCGGTCGAAAGCGGCGTTCGCTCCGCGACCAGCGCCCGTCCGGCCGGATTCGTCACCGGGTCGTAGGGAAGCGGGACGACGTTGATCTCCTCGACCGCGTTCGCGACGCCGTCGATATCGAAGTCGAGCCGCAGGTTGATCCAGTGCTGGTGGGTGACGCCGACCATCTGCGGCGAGACCATCGTCCCGAACTTCTCGTCGCTTTCGCGGGCCTGCCGGGCCTCGACCGTCTTGTTGAGGATCAGTCCGTTGAGATCCGCCTCGAAGCCGAACGAGCCGTCGAGCCGGAAGACGTAGCCGAAGCCGTAGTCGTAGTTCCCGATCGTCGCGACGAAACCGGCGACCAGTTCCTTCGCGCGCGCGTAGATGCGCCGGCCGTCGCCGTTCTGGCGATGTCCGATCAGTGCGCCCGCGTCGCGTTCGTAGAAGAACACGCGCCCCGGCGATGCGGCGGGATCGGCCAGCGTCTCGTCGGGCAGGTAGACGTCGAGCACCAGCGCGTTGTCGGGCAGCTCCTTGCCGGCGCGGGTCTGGATGGACATCAGCCCCAGGCCGTATTCGCCGCTATCGAAGAACTCGCGCCAGATCCAGCCCGGCGACGGATCGGCGTACGGCACCAGCATCTCCGATATCGACATGCGATAGCAGATCGATCGCGTCGTGCCGCCGTCGTCGAATCCGATCGAATAGAGCACCAGCCCCTCACGCTGATTGAAGCCGTAGCGGAAGCTCCACCTGCCCCAGGTCACGTGGTGTCCGTCGCGATGCAGCGCGGCGATGGTCTTCGGCGCGACGCTGACGTCGTGGGCCGGCTCCGGTGGACCGAGCACGGCCGGCGAGAAGACGTCGAGCGGGACCTCGACGTGCGCCCGCGCTCCCGGCTTGTCCACGATCGCCAGGATCGTACCGGCGTAGATATCGACCAAGGCCATCAGGCCTTCGACGTACGGTCCGTAGTCGTTGTGGCCGCCCTGCCGGTCGGCGAAGAGCGTACGCACCGCGCGAATCGTCTTCCCGTCGCGCACCGTCAGCGGATCGTCACCCGGTGCGTAGGTGTCGATGAAGAACCGGTCCGAGATCTTGCCGGGCAGGCTATATCCGCGCGCGATCAGCGCCGCGCGGATCTCCGGCGAAGCGTCGGCGACGTCGGCCGCGCGGCCATACTCCATATCCGAGAGGAACGGCTGCAGATCCCCGAGGTCCCTGCTCGAGAGGATCGTGCGCTTGGCGAGATCGACGACGAACTCGAAGCTCGTGCGATGCTCCGGCGAGAGCGCGACCACGAGCGCTTCGCGCCGGAACGGCGTGCCGCCGACGTACGCCAAGACCTCGTCCTTAGGCGGTTCCCGGAGCTGCGTCCAGGCGAAGATGGTACGCGGCCCGAGCTGCGGAACGGTGCCCAGCATCGCCTTGATCGCCGTGCATTCCGCCGGCGTCAGCGGATCGAGCGGGTGGACCGGGCCGACCGCGGCGACGCTCGCGAGCGAGGTCGCGGGCAGCGCGACCGCGGACGCGGCCGCGGCCACGCCGAGAAACGCGCGTCGATTGAGCGGCATACGCGTACCCTCCAGTACTTGGACGCTTGGTCGCCGCGAAGCGTTCCCCTGCGCGCTCCCGGATTGAGCCCGCATCCATCCGGGCAAGACGCGACTATGGAACAGACCAAAGCCCCCGACCCGATCGCTCCCGCCGACGAATTGACCGACGAGGACCGCGCCGACGCGGTCGTCGCCGCCGACGACACCGGGATGCTCGGCGGCGAACAAGAGATCGTCAACGCCGAGATCGAGCAGGCCCTCCAGCAGACGGACTAGCCGGACCGGCAGCGAGCGGCGCCGCACCTCCAGCGACATTCCTTCCCGCGCGGCTAAGGACGCGTCCGCCAACACTTCGGCGGGTGGGCGCGTCTATTAGGCAAATGGATCTCGCACAAAGGAGACGTTCGCGTGCCGCTCGCCCTCGATAGCGATCTGATCGAACGCGCGCGAGACGGCGGCGATGCCCTAGACGCGCTCGTCGCCGCCGTCTGGCCCGAGGCGTACCGCATCGCGGTCGGCATCCTGCGCGACCCCGACCTTGCCGAAGACGTCGCGCAAGACGCCTGCGCCGCCATCGTCCGCTCCCTTCCCTCGCTCAAGAACTCCGGCAGCTTCGCATCGTGGAGCTATCGGACCATCGTCAACGCCGCGATCACGGCAGCGCGGCGGCACCCCCGCGTGCAAGGCCTGGATGCGGTCGCCGACGCGGTAACGACGTTCGACTCCAGCGATGCGATCGACGTGCGCAACGCGCTCGCGGGGCTTTCGGCCGTGCAGCGCGCGGTCGCCATCCTGCACTACTACATCGGATTCGACAGCCGCGAGATAGCGATCGCGACGTCGTTACCCTCTTCCACCGTTCGCTTCCACCTGATGCTCGCGCGCAGGGCGCTTCGAAGGGCCCTTTCACCCGACGAGCCGGCCACACTCTCACCCGACGAGGTACTTCCGCATGTCCGCTGATACGCGCGTCGCAGCCGCGCTCCATTCGACGATCCGCGCGATCGTCGTACCGCAGATCTCCCTCGACGCGATCCACCGGAAGGCGTCGCATCCGCGGCTCTCGGTCCCCGGTGCCTTCCCATACCTACGCGTCGCGATCGCGGCCGCCGCGCTTCTCGCGATCGCGATGCTCACGTTTCCCGCGAACTCGTCGGCGTTGATCCAGGGGATCGAGGCGCGATACCGCGCCGCGCTTCAGGCGCTCGGAGGGGTCGCCGGTCCGCCGGTACCGGACGCACTCATCTCCACCTTACGATCGCAGAGCGCCCTCGCAACGCTTCGAGCGGCGCGATCGCGCGTGCACTTCGCCCTGACCCCGCCCGCCGGATTGCCGAGCGACGTCGTCGGGCGGACGATTCGTACCGGTCCGAGCGGTCTCTATTCGAGTTCTACCGGGGGTTGGAGCGTCGGCCAGCCGAGCGTGTGGTTCTCGTACCGCCGGGCCGACGGACGTTCGTTCGAGCTGCGCGCCGAGCGCTACGACCCGAAGGCGCCGCTCACCGGGAAGTATATGTTCGAGGCGCTCGACGAGGGATCTGACGGGCGCCCCAGGATCGTCCGTCACCGGAACGTCGCTTGGCGCAACGGCGATCAGATCACCACCGTCGTCGCGCAAGGCATAAGTCTCGCAGAGATCGAGACGATCCGTCGAGCGATGCACGGCCTCGTTCTGCCGCAGCGCGAGCCGCATGCTCCCGGTCGCGGAGCGACGTCGAAGGTCTACGTGCTGCCGTAGCGTCGCGGATGACGGTCGGGGCTAGAGCGACGAGGCGCGGGTGGCCACGATCTCCTCGCCGTTCTGGTGGAGGGTCAGCGACACGACGTTGTTCGACGCATCCCGCGCGAACGTGATCTGCGCGTCGACGATCTTGTAGAAGAACGCGTCCCGCGCCGACGGATAGATCTGTGCCGCCCCCTGGCCGGTCAGCTGCGCGTAGAGGCGGTTCGCGCGCCGCGTCACCACGAACGAGATGCCCTGCCCGTTGTAGGTGCCGACGTAGCTTTGCAGCGTCGCGGGATCGAGCGCGATCTCGGCTGGGAACTGCGACGGCAGGCTCGCGACGACGGCCTGCCCGCCCGCGCCCAGCCGCACGGCCCGGAACGCCGCGTCGTGCTGCGAGAAATTGAAACCGACCACGTTCCCGCTCTGCAGGACGAACGAGACCGTCGCACCGACCTTGGCCGCCGCGAACGTGGCCGGCCCGGTGCGGACGTACCGCAAGGCCGGCTGCGGATCCAGCGCGATCATCAGGTCGTCCGTCGATGTTCCCGGTGCGACGTGGAAGTTGATCCCCGCAGCCTGATAGCAGTAGACGCCGACGTACGACCGCGGGTCGACTTCGCTCGGGGCGATCGCGTGCGCGCACGAGGCGATCGGATACGACGGCGTCAGCACGTGCACCGCGATATCCGCGACGGCGATGCCGTTGCTCATCACCACGACCCCGGTCTGACGATCCTTCGAGACGGCGACGAAGGCGTGGTAACCGGCGGTGTCGCCGCCGTGGCTGACGACGCCGCTGACCGGGTTCGTCCACCAGACCAGGCCGATCTTGTGACCGGACTCACCGTCGGCGCGCGGTTGGTGGGCGAGCAGGCAGGCCCGCGCGAGCGGTCCCTGTCCCATGTTGCACCGCAGATACTTGAGCATGTCGATGACGTTGGAACGGATGCCTCCGGCGGGCGCTAACGCCTGGAAATGCCAGGAGCCGACCGGCGCACCGTCGGCGTGGCCGACCGCGAGTTGGACCGGGTCGTTCGGCGGCACCGTCGCCACCGTCGTCTCGCTCATGTGCAGCGGTTCGAAGACGCGCGCTTTGAGCAGCGCGGGATACGTCGTCCCGGCCTTGTTCGCAAGAGCCTGCCCGAGAACGCCGATGCCGAGGTTCGAGTACTCGTACGACGCGCCCGGAGCGCGCGTGAGCGCGTACCCGTTCAGGAACGCGTATAGATCGGCGGTTCCGTAGTCGGCATACGGATCGGCTCCCGCCATGTCGTCCATGTTCGTGGGCATCCGGGGGAGTCCCGACCGCTGCTCGGCGAGGTCGAGCAGCGTGATGGCTCTGCCGTCCTTCGATCCGACGTGCACGCCCGGCAGATACGCCGAGACGGGATCGCTCAGATGCACTTGCCCGAGCAGCACCATATCGGCGAGCACCGTGGCGGTGAACGTCTTGGTATCCGAGCCGATCTCGAAGAGCGTATGCGCGTCGAGCGGCCGCGCGTTGCCGCTCTGGCCCGCGACGTAGATCGACTGCTTCCCGTGGTCGATGACCCCGACGACGACGCCGATACCGGGCATCCCGGCGACGCGCGCGTCGAGCTGCTGCTGGAGCGTCGGTGCCGGCGGAGCCGCGATCGCTCCTCCCCGCGAAGCCACAGCCAAAAGAACCGCCATCATAGCCGCGATCGAACGTCTCATATGCCCCCTGTTTCTCCCGATGGCGCCGATACTACTTGCGGCGGGTCCAGAACGGGGCGCGAGCGAAGCGCCGCTCGCGGGAGTAGACCGACGTTCGCGCTGCGAGCACGGACCGGATCGCGGCGTCGATATCTTCCGCGTAGCGGGAAAGTAGACCGGCGTCACCTTCGAGCATCGCGGCGGCCGCGAAAGCTGCCCTGCGTCCCGACCAGAGGGCCGTCGTCAATCCGTGCGATGATAGCGGGTCGAACGCGGCCGCCGCGTCGCCGGCCGCCGCCCATCCCTCTCCCGCGACCGGCTGCAGCCACGTGGTCGCCGCGCTCGCGAGCCGCGGCGGCTCGTCGATCGCGTAGTCCGCGCTCTCGAGCCAACGCGCGATCGATCGCGTCCCTGCGATCATCCGCGCCCAAGCTCGCGCGTCGCGCGTGATGCCGCGCGGCAAGCGATCGGGATCGGAGAAGAACGCGAGGGCGAGCCTCAGGTCCGGCAAGAGCGTCGCATACCACCACCCGTCCTCGACCGCTTCGATCAGCGTCGCCGCCGTGGGCGCGACCTCGCCGCCGGTCTGCCGGAGGAAGGCGTAGGCCGCGACGGATCGAGCGGCACGCCGCCGCACTCCCGCACCGCGCGCGATCACGGCCGCGCGGCCGCTGCAATCGATCGCGAAGCGTGCGTGCAGACGCTCGCCGCCGGTCAGCTGCAAGGTCCAACCGGCGCCGGTCGGCAGCGCCCGTTCGACCGTTCCGGCGATCGCGGCTCCGGTCGCCTCGATGGCGTCGCGCAGCATCCGGTCGAACGCGGGGCGATCGAGCACGTAGGCGAGACCCCCGGATGGGACGAGCGGATTCGCCTGCGCGAGCAGCGCCGAGCCCCAGGCGGAGTAGCGGAGGTTCGCCGGCCGGTGCGGGCCGGCGGCGAAGGCTTCAGCGAGCCCGAGGTCCGTCAACAGGTCGACGCCCGCCGCGGCCAACGACTCGCCGATGCGATCGCCCGGTGCGTTGCCCGGCGCGATCGCCGCGACCCGATACCCGCTTCCCGCGAGGGTCAGCGCCGCTGCAGCGGCCGCCGTTCCGCCGCCGACGATCGCGACGTCGACCGGATCGTGCTTCAATCGAGGCCCGTGCTATTCGCGCGAGAGATCCATCGAACCGCGATCGACCTCGACGTAGAGCGTCGCGGGGATCTCGGGCGGTCGATGCGGATCGCGCGGCCCGGGGCGGCGTACGACCACGCCCATCCGGTTCCACAGGTAGACCATCCGGTTGAGGCCGTCGGTGTAGCTCGCGCTCGCGTGATACCCGATCCCGGCCGCGCCGCGCGACCAGGCGACCCGGTTCTCGAAGAACTTCACGCGCTCGCCGGCCGGCAGCCGCGCATCCATGACGACGTCGTAATAGGCTTCCGGCAAGACGTCGACCGGCAGCAGCGCCGGCCACCACGTCGCGGTCGGAAAGTCGTTCGCGAACGTGACGTGTTGACAGCTGAACGCATCGCATTGCCAGGGAATGCCCATCCAGCGCGTCAGATCACCCGGCATCTGCGGCCCGATCGCCGCCGGCGTTCCGCGATAGCCGGAAAAGGCGCGCTCCGGGGTGAGCAGCGGTCCCAGGTCTTGGACGAGGCTCGGCGATCGGTCCGTCGCCGGCGCGATGCGATACGGTCCGCGATAGAGTTCGCGATGGCGCAGCGGCCACGTCAATTCCACGCCCGGGTGGAACGCGCCGCCCGAACACGTCTCCAGGACCGCGCGCGTCAGCGCGTCCGGCCGCTGCGCGAGCGGGATCTCTTCGAGCGCGGCGATCTCCGGCTCGTCGAGCGGGCCCAGATCGTCGACGAACGCGCCGTCGCGCCAGGCTTGCAGCGCGGCATATTGCCGCGCCGGGATGCGGAACCAGCGCAATGGCGAGCCGGCGTAGTTGATGCCGTCCCCGAGCATCGGCGGAAGCTTGTCGGTCGGCTGCGCGTCGCTGCCGGGATCGCGGAACGCCTCGACCACCGTCGCGCGAACCGCTCTGTTGGCCGGGCCCGGATCGCGGAGCCGCGCGAGCAGATCCGGAGCGTCGAAGCTCCCGAGATCGAGCCAACGCCGCTGCAGATTCGCCGCCGCCGCGACCCACTCCATGAGCGCGACGCGCCGGAAGAGCGGATAGATGTCCTTCCGGAACGAGAGCGGCCGTTCGGAGGGCTCGGCCCAGCCGGCGGCGACGTTGACGTCCGTCAGCACGTCGTAGAGCGAGACGAACGGCGGGATCTCCGGCGCGAAGTCCGGCCCGCAGCAGGCGATCCACGCGTTCTCCGCGTCCATCGCAGGACCGCCCGCGATGCGCACGCGCGCGCGCACCACGCCGTCGCACCAGTCGTCGTACCAGCCGTCGTTGTCGGAGAAGTTCGTGATCGGGTTGTTCGGGATCGCCGACCGCGAGTCGCCGGCGCCGGGAAAGACCAGCAGCCGTCCGGCTTCGTCCGTCCGCAGTTCGCCGAGCTTCACGTCGAGCGTCTTCCAGAAGCGGCCGACCATGGCGTACGCCGGGTCGCCGCCGTGCGGGTTGGCGTTCGCGCCCGCGATCGACCTCGGTCCGGGATCGACGACGAGCGTCGCGGCCCGCTCCGCATCGCCGACGAAGGATTGGTTGCGCTTCTGTCCCGGCAGACCGGGTGCGAGATCGCCGTTGTCGAGCGGATTATTGAAGCCGTACCATGCGGCCTTGGTATTGGCGACGTGGACGGTCCACTCGATCGACGCGTCCTTCGCCGTCACTTCGCGCACGACGTTGCCGGCCGCGTCGAACCCGAAGATGCGGAAGCGCTGCACCTGTTTCTTGATCCGGTCGGCTCCGTCTTTGTACGATCCGTCGCGCAGGGCGGGCATTCCGGGGATCTCGGGGGCCAGGAACCACTTCGGGCTGTTGCCGACCCGGCTCACGCCGAGCGCCGGGAAGATCGCGAGCCGCACGATCGTCCCGTCCGACGTCGATCCGACCGCATCGCGCGCGAACGCGGCCCGCGCCGTCAACGATCCGGCGATGGGCAGCACGCCCAGACCGGCCAAGAAATCGCGTCGCTTCGACATCCCGCTATCCCGGGATGGCTTCGGCGAAGGCGAACGTGCCGGACGGGTCGACGCGCCTCTTGATGGCTTCGAGCCGCTCCAGATTGCTGCCGTGATAGGCGGCTTTCCAGTCGACGAGCGACGGATCGATGAAGTTCTGGTACGCACCGCCGCCCGCGAGCGGCACGATGGTCGCGTAATAGGCGTCCAGCCACGCGAGATTCTGCTCGAGCACGGCATCGGGCGTGGTCTTCTGCCAATAGAGCTCGATCGAACTCAACCAACTGCTGCTGCGGTGGACGAACGCCGTGTCGCCGGGCTTGCGGGCGTTGACGCGACCGCCGGTCTGGAAGATCTTGAAAGCGGCTTCGCGCGCGGTCTTCGGATAGCGTCGCAGCCCGTCGAAGATCGCCGCGACGGCCCGGTGGTCGATCCGCCGATCGAAGAATCGCGATCGCTCCTGATAGTAGGCCGGCACGCCCGGCTCGGCCAGAAAGGCCTGCGCCTTCCAGTATGGTTCGCGCACCACGCTCCCGGTCGGCTCGGCGATCGCGTAGACGTCCGCCAACATCGCGCGCAGGTCCGCGGGCGTCCCCTCGAACTGACCGAGCAGCTGCACCTTGATGCCGGACGTCGCCGTCGGCGCGATCGCCGAGACCTTGGAGCCCAGCGCGTCGGGCGCGCGATCCAGGATGTCGACCAGCCGCGCGAACACGTCCTCGGGCCGCACGTCCCAGATGAGATTGAAGACGGTCCGCGTGCCGACCTCGTACGTGCGGAACGAGAACGACGTGTTGATGCCGAAGTTGCCGCCGCCCGCGCCGCGGCACGCCCACATCAGGTCGTCGCCGTCCGCGAGCCGGTGGATCGCTCCATCGGCCGTCACGATCTCGGTCGCGACCAGACGGTCCGCCGTGATGCCGTGAGCGCGCATGTTGAACCCGATCCCGCCGCCCAGGACCAGTCCCGCGATGCCGACGCTCGGGCAGCGGCCGTGCGTGATCGCGAGGTTGCGATGCCTGAAGGCCGCCTCGAAGGTCGCGTTGCGCGAGCCGCCCCCCAGGGTCGCGATGCCGGTCGACTCGTCGAAGACGACCGCGTCCATCTCGCGCAGGTCGATCAGCAGTCCGCCGGTCGTCGAGTAGCCGGCGTAGGAATGGCCGCCCGATCGCGCCGCCAGCGGGACGCCGTTCTCGCGCGCCCACAGGATCGACGCGCTCACGTCGCGGGCCGTCCTACAGCGGGCGATGCCGAGCGGAAGGCGCGACGCGTAGCGCAAGTTGTTCGGCCGCGCGTACGCCGCGAAGCCCGCATCGCCGGGACGCACCACGGTACCCGAGAGGCGCTTCGCAAGCGCGTCCCACGGCAGCCGGGGCATCGCTCCGAGCAGCGGACGCGCCAGTACCGCGGCGCCGGCCGCCCCGAACAGAAACGCTCGCCGGTCGATCATACCGGCGAGCGTTCACGGTCGGTCGCGGCCGCCCTTTTACCTGAAGAGACCGATGACCGATTGGGCGTTCGAGTTGCTCTGGGCCAGCACCGAGGTGCCGACCTGGACCAGGATCTGGAGCTTCGTGAACTCGGTCGTCTCCCCACCGACGTTGAGATCGCGTATCTGCGACTCGGACGCCTGCAGATTGACCGCCGCGATGTTGTCGTTGTTCTCGTCCTCGTTCAGCCGCACCACGACCGCGCCGAGATTGGCCTGCTGCTGCAGGATCGTCTTGAGGGCGATGTCGATCTGGCCGATCGCGTCCTCCGCCCCGAGCGACGGATTGGACGACGACGAGACCGCCAGGTTGATATTCGATATTCGAAGGGCCTCGGTGTTGGTCGCCTGGAGCCCGACCTGGATGGTATCGCCCTCGTTCGCGCCGGATTGGAAGTTGAACGCGGGATTGCTCGGATTGGTCAGCGCCGCGACGTTCTGGCTGACCTTGATATATGCGGTC
>JANWKW010000121.1 GCA_025451135.1 Vulcanimicrobiia bacterium
CACCGGCGGCGTTCGAGATGGGAAGCGCGAGCGTCACCGTCGCGCTCGGTCCGGAGACGTTCCGGCCGGAGTCCGTGCCGGTCGCCCACCCGGCTTGCGCGACCAGCGACGGCAGACCGCCGCGCCGGGCAGCGACGATCGCCGCGTCTTCGGCCGCGAGCGCGGCGCGGTCGCCGGCCAATTCGGATCGGTGTGCGAGCGCGATCGCGACCGCTTGGTCGGCGCTCGCGGGCATGGTCGCGACCGGATCGGAGGGCGAAGCGGGAAGCGCGACGGCATCGTCCGCGACGCCCATCTCGACCGCGAGCGCGTGGACGGCGTTGGCCTCGTCGGCGCGAGCGGATGCGGCGTCGGCGGTATCGCGCGTGAGCGCGACGTCCGCCCGCACGACGTCGAGGCGCGGTGCGTCGCCGGCCGCGAAGCGCAGCTTGGCGGCCCGGTCGTCGGCCTTTCCGGTGGCGACGATGGCGTCGCGCAGCGCGCGCACGTCGCGCGCGCGCAAGGCGTCGACGTAGAGCGTGATGCCGGCGATGCGCTCGGTCCGCTCCGCGCCGAGCAGCTCGGACTCGGCCGCGCGCAGGTCGGCCTGCGCCTGCGCGATAGCCGGCGCGCGGCCGGCGATATCGCCGAGCGCGATCTGCGCGCCCGCGGTGGTGAGGTGCTGGACGATCGTCCCGGTCCCGCCGCTCTGCGGCGCCTGCGTGTAGGATGCGAACGCTTGCGGCGCGCCCGACCCGGTCGCGGCGGCGACGAGAGCGCGCTTCTCGCGGACGACGGCGCGGGCTTGCGCGACCCCCGGCGAACGCGCGAGCGCGGCGCGTTCGACGTCAGCGAGGCTCAGGGCCGCGGCTAGGGTTGCGGCTGCGATCATGCGCGATCCTTTGCGGTGAATCCGGCATAGAGCACCGGTATGGCGATCAAGGTGAAGACGGTCGCCGTCGAGAGGCCGCCGATGACGGCGATCGCGAGCGGGCGCTCCATCTCGGACCCGGAACCGAGGCCGAAGGCGAGCGGCAGCAGGCCGCCGATGGCGGCGAAGGTGGTCATCACGATCGGCCGCAAGCGCATGCGCCCTGCGGTCACCAGCGCGTCCTCGATCGACGCACCTTCGGCGCGCGTCCGGTTCGCCACGTCGATCAGCAGGATGCCGTTCTTGACGATCAGGCCTACCAGGAGGAGCAGTCCCATGAACGACGAGACGTTGAATGGGGTGCGCGTGATGAAGAGGCCCGATGCGACGCCGATCAGTGCGAGCGGGATCGCGGTGAGCACGACCAGCGGAAGACGGTAGGAACTGAAGGTCGCGAGCATCACGAAGAAGACCAGCGCGATCGCGATCGCGACGACCGTCGCGAACTCCCGGAACGACTGCTGCTGCGCCCGATAGGCACCGCCGATCGACCACGTATAGCCGGGCGGGAGCGGCGTCCTCGCGAGAGCGTCGCGGACCTCGCCGACCACGGTGGAGAGGGTGGCGCCGCTGTAATTGGCGGTGACGATCACGACGCGCTGACCGTTCTCGTCGGTGACGTCGCTGGTCAGGACGTCGCGCGTCGTCGACGCGAGCGCGCTCAGCGGCAGCACGCCGGCCGACGTCGCGAGCAGTCCCGAACCGGGGACGCCGTCGGCGGCGCCGGCCCGGACCCGCACCGGGATCAGCGTCGACGCTCCGGCCAGGCTGGTGCTGACGGAACCCTGGGTCGATGCGGCGATCGCATCGCTCACGTCGGCGGCGCTGAGCCCGAGCGCGGCGAGACGGGCGGCGTTGGGCGCCACGCGTACCGCCGGATCGTCGCGGACCACACCGGAGAAGACGTCGGCCACGCCCGGCAGTTTGCCGATCCGGCCCGCGATCGCGGTCGCCGAGGCCACCAGCGTCCGTTCGTCGCTCCCGCGCACGGTGATCTCGAGCGGAGCGGGCGCTCCCGAGATATCGTTGATCATGTCCTCGAGGATCTGATGGAAGTCCAACTGGACGGCCGGGACGGACGCCTGCATCGCATCGCGCATCCGATCGCTGACCGCCTCGTAGCCGTCGCGCTGCGACCGCGGTTTGAGCGCGATCCGGATCGTGCCGTTGCGGACGGGCGTCGGCGAGAACCCGTTGGTATCGATGCCGGTGAAGCGTCCGACCGAGGCGACCGCCGGATCCGCCATCGCGACCCGCTCGAGCTGGGTGGCGGCGGCGTCGCTCGCGTCGAGAGCGGTGCCGACCGGCATCTGATACCGGATCTCGAATTGACCTTCGTCGAGCGCTGGAAGAAAATCGCTCGGCAGCCGCGTCAGCAGCAGTGCGGTCACGACCAAGACGCCGGCCGACGCGGCGTAGACGACGCGGCGGTGGGAGAGCGCCCAGCGAAGCAACGGCTCGTAGCGCGCGAGCAGGCGCGCGATCGCGCCGACGTCATCGTGGATCGCGTAGGCCGGCTGGATCATCTTCTCGGCCAGGATCGGCGTCAAGAAGATCGCGAGCCCGAGCGAGACCACGAGCGACGTCCCGAGCGTCACCGCGAGCGCTTGGAAGAAGAAGCCCGCGACGCCCGAGAGCAGGAGGAGCGGCACGAACACCACGACGGTCGTCAGCGTCGATGCGCTCATCGGGGCGATCAGCTCGCGCATCGAACGGACGATGACGCTGCGTTTGTCGTCGCTCGGATAGGCGTGAAGGTTGCGGGCGATGTTCTCGATCACGACGATCGCGTCGTCGATGATCAGACCGACGGCCACCGCCAGCCCCCCGACGCTCATCAGATTGAGCGACTGTCCCAACCGGCCGATCGCGAAGATGGTGATGGCGATCGCGAGCGGGATGACGACCGCCGCGATCAGCGTCATGCGCAGGTTGCGCAGGAAGAGCAGGATGACGCCGACCGCGAGCAAGGCTCCGAGACCGATCGCGTCGCGCAGGCTGCTCTGCGAGTCGCGGACCAGACGCGTCTGGTCCCAGTACATGTTCGCGGTGGTGCGGCCGGGGAGGCGCGGCGCGAGGTCTCGCATGCGCGCTTCGATCGCGTCGGCCATCTTGACGGTGTCGGCGCCGGGGAGCGCGTAGAAGTTCAGGCCGACGGCGTGCCCGGCGTCGTAGGACATCGCCGTCGTCGCGGGCGCGACGCCGAGCGAGACCCGGCCGAGCGCGTCGAGGCGCGTCGGGATGCGGCGCGCGTCCGGGACGACGATCGCCCCGAGCGAGCGCGCGTCGAGGATGCCCGAATCGATCACCAGGACGTTGCGCTGGGCGAAGGCGGTCGCGATACCGGGCGCGGTGACGGCGTTCGCGTCGGCGATCGCGCGCCCGACGTCGGCCGCCGAGAGCCCGTGCGCGGCGAGCGCCGCCGCGCTCAGATCGACGGGGTAATCGCGCTCGGGACCGCCGACCGCGAGCATGCGCGCGAGCCCCGGGATGCCGGAGAACTGCGGCACGAGGTTCTGGGCGATCAACTCGCGGACGATCGTCTGCGAGAGGACCGGCGATGCGAAGGCGTACGAGAGGACGGGTTCGCTGTTGGGAGTGACGACGGTCGCGCTGGTCGCGATGCCGGGCGGCAGCGCGGCGCCGGCGGCGGCGATCGCCTGATCGACGGCTTGCAAGTCGTTGCGGACGTCGCTCTTCGGATCGAACTCGACGATCAGCTCGGCGCTGCCCTGGGTCGAGGTCGCCAGCGTCCGCACGACCGACGGCAGCCCGCCGAAGGCGCGCTCGAGCGGCTGGGCGACCGCGAGGCGAACGCGCTCGGGCGGCAGATCGCCCGCCTCGACGACGACGTCGACGCGCGCGAAAGACATCGTCGGGAAGATCGATGCCGGGATGGTGGTGTAGGCGAACGCACCTAGGATCGTCAGCGCCGCCACGAGGAAGACGATGCTTCGCTCGTGACGGAGCGCGAACTCGTGGAGTTTCAGGGTTAGTCGGTATCCTTGTCGATCGAATCCTCGATCACCTTACCCGTGAGCGCGTCGACGCCGACTTCGTGGACGATCTTGCCGACCTTGACGTCGAAGCTGTAGCGCAGCCCGCCGTTCTCTTTCTCGAGTTCCTGATCGACGATGATGCCGCGCTCTTTCGCGAGCGCGATGGTACGGGCTTGGGCGAGGCCGACCTTGGCCTGCGAGAGATACTGGCTTCCCTTGAGGGGGGCCGCCGAGGCGGCGAGCGGCGCCGCGACGAGGGCGGCGAGAGCGAGGACGAGCAGGTTCTTCATGGAGATAGTCTAGGCGTTCAAGATGACGGCCAGATGAACGCGACGTAGCCGCCGGATGACGGGCGGTTCGAGAGTTCGATGCGTCCTCCGTTGGCCTCGATCAGCGTCCGGGCGATCGCGAGTCCGAGTCCGGAGCTGCCGCGGGGGCGAGACGGATCGCCCCTCCAGAACCGTTCGGTCGCGTGTTCGAGACCCTCGGGACTGAAGCCGGGTCCGGTATCGGCAACGCCGAGCGTGTGGGGGCCGATCTCGATCGTGACCAGGCCGCCCGGCGGGGTCCACGCGATCGCGTTGTGGACGACGGCCGTGAGCGCGCGTTCGATGGAGGCGGCGTCGGCGGCGGGCTGATCGGGCGCGTTCCCGCTGACGAGCAGGTCGACGTTCTTGGCCCGCGCGCTCGGTTGGAGGTGCTCGGCGACGTCGTGTGCGAGGGTGGTCAGGTCGACCGGTGCGCGGGCCATCGCGCCGGCGTCGGCGCGCGACGACGCGAGCAGCGCTTCGACGAGCTCTTCGAGCCGGTCGGCCTCGCGCGCGATGGTCGCCAGCGCGCGCCGGTATTGGTCGCCACCACGTTCGCGGCGCAGCGCGAGGTCGGCCTCGGCGCGGATGACCGAGAGCGGCGCGCGCAACTCGTGCGATGCGTCGGCGGTGAAGCGGTGCTGACGCGTGAAGGCCGCCTCGAGACGGTCCAGCATGCGATCGAACGCGATCGAGAGCCGGCCGAGCTCGTCGCCGCCGGGCGCGTGCAGGCGCCGCGATAGATCGTGCGCCTCGATATCGGTCGCCAGCGCGGACATGCGACCGAGGGGGCGCAACGCGCGACCGGCCAACAGCCACGCGGCCCCGGCCGCCAGCGCGAGGATGGCGAGCGCGATCGCGATCATGCCGAGGATGACGGCGCGTTCGAACTCGTCGATCGAGCCGCTCTCGCGCCACGAGACCGAATAGCCGACCGTCGATCCGTCCGCGACCTCGATCGGTGCGACGAAGGCCCGCAACGCGCCCTCGCCCTTTCCGAGGTCGAACGTGTGCGCTTCGGTGTTCGCCAGCGTCGAGGCCACGATCGCCGGCGGCACGCGCTCCACGCTTCGCGCGAGCGCGCGTCCGCGCGTATCGAGGAGCGCGCCCGCGACGTCGCGCGTGAAGATCGCGTCGAACTGCCGGCGGTCGTCGGGATCGACCCGGAGACGGCCGCCGCGCCAGATGGCGAGCGGCGCGGCCGCCTGCGCGGCCGCTTCGAGGCGGGCATCGAGGCCGGTGCGTTGGACCCGGTCGATGGTGGCGATCGAGACGATCGCGAAGATCAGCAGACCGATCGCGAGACCGACGCCGTACGTCCAGGCGAGCCGCGCCCGGAGGGTCACGACGGCGCGCTCAGCCGGTAGCCGGAACCGCGAACGGTCGCGAGCAGCTGCGGTGCGCCGGCCTCCGCGAACTTCGCGCGGATGCGGCGGACGTACACGTCGACGACGTTGGATTCGACGTGAGCGTCGCGTTCCCACAACGCGTCTTCAAGCGCCGCCCGCGTGACGACCGCTCCCGGTCGGCGCAGGAAGTATTCGAGGAAGGCGGTCTCGCGCGCGGTCAGCACGATCGGGCGATCGCGCCAGGCCGCGACCCGGCGGGCCACGTCGAACGTCAGGCCCTCGAACGACAACGTCTCGGTCGGCAGCGTCGCCTCTCGGCGCGTGATCGAGCGCAGGCGCGCTTCCAGCTCGCCGAACACGAACGGCTTGCGCAGGAAATCGTCCGCACCCGAATCGAGCCCGGCGATCACGTCGTCGCTGGTATCGCGCGACGTCAGCAGGAGGACCGGGGTCGCGATGCCGGCCGCCCGCGCCTCGCGGACGATGGTGGGACCGTCGCTCCCGGGGAGGTTCCAATCGACGATCGCGCCGTCGTACTCACCGGTCGCGAGATGGAGCGCACCGTCGGTCCCCGTCGCGATCGCGTCGACCACGTGGCCCTGCTCCGTCAGGCCGCGATGGAGCACGTCGCGCAGCGCGTCGTCGTCTTCGACGACGAGCAGGCGCACCGATCAGCCCTTCTCCGCGACGAATCGCGCGGAGCTCTGGTCCGGGACGATCCCCGCGGCGCGGGCACGGGCGAACAGCTCGTTCGCCGCCGCCATCCCCTCCGCGCCGAGGTCGTCGCTGAATTCGTTGACGTAGAGCGCGATGTGCTTGCGCATCACCTCGTCGTCCATCTCGAAGGCGTGTTCGCGGACGAACGGCATGATCGCATCTTCGTCCGTCCGCGCGAACGCGAGGCTGCGCCGGATGGCGTCGTCGATCGTCCGCGCCTCGGGGTCGGGGACGTCGTCGCGGACCAGGATCGCGCCGAGCGGGATCGGCATGCCCGTCTCGCGCTCCCACCACTCGCCCATGTCGGCGACGCGCGCCAGCCCGGCCGCTTCGTAGGTGAAGCGCGACTCGTGGATCACCAAGCCGGCTTCGACGTGGCCTTCGGCGACGGCCGAGACGATCGTGTCGAACCGCATCTGGATGGCGTGCGGTTTCATCCCGAGCGCGAGTTGGAGCAACAGGAACGCCGTCGTCTTCTCGCCCGGGATGGCGATCAGCTTGTCGCGATAGGCCGCGAGATCGGTCGGCGCGCCCGGGCGCGTGACCAACAGCGGTCCGCAGCCGCGGCCGAGCGCGCCCCCCGCACGGAGGATCCGATAGCGGTTCATCAGGTAGGGGATCGCGCCGTAACTGACCTTCGTCAGCGGATACTTCGCTTGCGCGGCGTGCGAGTTGAGCTCTTCGATGTCCTCGAAGACGACCTTGACCGCGGGCGCGTGCGGGAGCAGCCCGTTGGTGAGCGCGGCGAAGATATAGGTGTCGTTCGGACAGGGCGAGTACGCGAGTTCGAGGTCGTCCACGTTCACCGCGCGGCCGTCAGTGCGAGCAGGGCGCCGAGCACGCGTTCGAGACCGGCGTCGCCGGCGGCGTAATCCCAGCGGCTGCGGGCGCGTTCGCCGACCCGATTGGAGATGCCGCGCACCTGCACGGCCTTCACGCCGGCGATCTCGGCCGCGCGCAGGACGGCGAAACCTTCCATACTCTCGGTCTGCGCGCCGCGCTCCGCCAAGCGGGCTGCGGTCGCCTCGGTAGCGGTGACGCGCGAGACGGTCATGCCGCGGCACGCGCGATAGCCGAGCTCGGCGAGTGCGTCGACCAGGGTCAGGTCGGAGGCCGCGCGATCGTGAGCGCGCAGGCCGTCGGGCAAGAGGATCGGCTCGCCGGTCTCCAGGTCCAGCGCGTAGGCGTCTTCGCTCACCACGACGCCGTCGCCGATCGCGACGTCGCCGTCGAACGCGCCCGCGATGCCGGCGTTGATCACGAGGTCGTAGGAACTCTGCGCGAGCGCGCGCGAGACGTTGGCGGCGGCGTCGACCGGCCCGACGCCGGTGACGAGCACTTCCACGTGCGGTTGCGGCGCTAAGAACGCGAGTTCTTTGGCGACCGCGCAGACGATCAGGATCATCGGATCAGCGTACTCCCATGTACTTATGCGTCTGCAGGGAGATCTTGAAACGCTTCGGATGACGTTTGGCGTAGGCCACCGCGAGCGCTACGTTGCTCGGCTTGTTGCCTTCGGGCTGCAGCAGGACGGTCGGCTGATGCTCGAAGAGCGGGAGGTGCTCTTCGGGGACGCGGCCGTCGACGATCAACTTCGCCTCGTTCGCACGGCGCGCCATCCGCGGATCGACGCGCTCCTTGGGCGAGACGCACAGCCAGATGTCGTCCGGGAGTTCGGTGAAGATCGTCCCGTTGGACTCGATATGCACCCGCCGCCCGTCGGCTTGCAGCGCCGGGATCAGCGCCAGCGTCGCGGCCTGCGCGAGCGGTTCGCCGCCGGTCAGGATGACCATCGGACAGTCGCCGCCCTCGGCGCGCACGCGCGCCACCACTTCGTCGACGCTCGCGACGGTCTTGAGCGCATAGTCGGTGTCGCAGAAGTCGCAGCCCAGGTTGCAGCCGGCCAGGCGCACGAAGACGGCGGGCGTGCCCGCCCACGTGCCTTCGCCCTGGATGCTGTAGAAGATCTCGGCGAGCTGCAGGTGCATGTTCAGCCGGCGACGTCGGCGCGCGTGAGGATCGCCTGCGACGAGGCGGTCTCCCAGAGCACGACCTCGTCGAGGTTCTCGAGATGCGGTGCGAGCCGGTCCCAGATCCAGAGCAGGATCCGCTCGGCGGTCGGGTTCTCGATCAGATCGTTGAGCGTCTGATGGTCCAGCACGTCGACGACGTAGAGGCGCACGGCGGTCTTGATGGTGTCGAAGTCCTCGACCATGCCGCGGGCCGGGCCGTCGGCCTGCAAGGGGCCGCGGATGGCGACCTCCAGACGGTACGAGTGGCCGTGCATACGGGCGCACTTGCCGGGATGGTGGGGCAGCACGTGGGCCGCCTCAAAACGAAAGTGTTTGCGAATCTGCATGGAACTTGTCCGGAATGGTTCTTAAGACGAATCGCGACCGCCTGGTCGTGACGGCCGTGACCGGCGCGGTCGCGCCCTCCCTGACCAGCTCGGGCCTCTACGACGTGAGCTTCGAGGGCGAGGCATTGATCGTGCCGAGCGTCGGCGGGATCACGCCCAACGTCCGGGTCGGCGACTCGGCCTTCGCGTTCTTCGCCGATCACCTCGAGCCGGCGGTGAGCGCCCGGCACGAGGACGACAAGATCAACCTCTCGTTCAACGTCCTGGCCTGCATCGGCAACGAAGCGGTGGTGACCTCCGGCGACGCCAAGGGCGCTACCGGGCGGGTGACCGGCAAGCACGGCGGCGTCGAGCACGTGATGATCGACTTCACGCCCGAGATCATGCGGAAGATGGTCATCGGCGACACCATCCAGATCTGGGCGCACGGCGTCGGGCTGAAGCTGGCGGATGCGGGCGACGTGAAGGTCTTCAACGCCGATCCCGACCTGCTCGACGCCTGGGGCGTCCGGGTCGCAGACGGCCGGGTCGCGGCGCGCGTCGCCAAGACGATTCCGGCGGCCGTGATGGGCAGCGGTCTCGGGCGCGCGACCGTCGCGCGCGGCGACTACGACATCCAGACCTTCGACGACGAGACCGCCGCGAAGCACGGTCTGCGCGATCTGCGCCTGGGCGACATCGTCGCGATCGTCGACGCCGACAACAGCTACGGGCGCATCTATCGCACCGGCGCGATCAGCGTCGGCGTGGTCGTGCACGGCAGCAGCTTCATCGCCGGCCACGGTCCCGGCGTCACCACCTTGCTGACCAGCACGAGCGGCGCGATCGACGTGACGGTCGACCCCGACGCGAACCTGGCAACGATCCTCGGCTTGCGGGGAACCTGACGAGCGTCAGCGATGGCCTAAGTGCCAGCCGTGCAACTCGCACTCGTACGGCGCGAGACGCACGGTGGTCTTAGGGATGGCCTTCTCGGCGGCTTTCTTGGTCGCGAACGCCGCCTTCGGCGCGCCGGTCTTGTTGTAGCAGCTGCGGGGGCCGCCGGATTTGCGCTCGCTCATGATGGTGGTGGTCCCTCGACTACGCGCTTCGCGCTACGCTCGGGATGACAAAACGGCGATGTTACAGCGTTCCGGTCGGCCCCATCGCCTCTAACCGCTTCTTCAAGTCGGCGAGGAAGCCGCTGGCGACGTAGCCGTCGACCACGCGATGATCGAGGCTCAGGCACGAGTTCATCATGTGACGGATCGCGATGGCGTCGTCGGCGACGACGACCGGCTTCTTGACGACCGTCTCCATGGTGACGATGCCGGCTTGACCGGCATTGATGATCGGAGCCGAGGCCCAACTGCCGTTGGCGCCGTTGTTGTTGACGGTGAACGTGCCGTCGCGCACGTCGTC
>JANWKW010000122.1 GCA_025451135.1 Vulcanimicrobiia bacterium
AGCACTTCGAGGCCGCGACGTCCGCGCGTCCGCTTCATCGAATCGAGCGAGTCCGCGATCGCCTGCAGTTCGCGCAGCACGAACCGGGGCACGACCAGCGGCGCTTCCAGGAAACCCGCCGCCACGATCTCGACGATCCGCCCGTCGACGATCACCGACGTATCGATGATCTTCGGGGCTCCGCCGCCGCCCACCGAGACCGCGCTCCCGCTGACCGGGACGATCCGCGTCTTCGCGCCGACGCGCGCGCCGAGATAGGCCGCGAAGATCGACACGATGATGTAGATGACGATCGCGACGTACGAACCCGACTTGCCGACGACCGCGACCGGGATGAACTCGAACACGATCGACTTGAGCAGCAGCGCGATCACCAGCCCGACGATCAGGCCGACCGCTCCGCCGGCCAGTTCGCTCGGCGCGAGCCGCTCGATCGCGGTCTCCACCTGGGTCAGCTCGCCTTCGAAGAGCGACTGCGCGAGCGGAGCCAGCAGCAGCCCGATCACCGCGCCGACCACCGGCGATCCGATCAAGAAGAGCCACTGCAGGGCGTCGCTGGCGAAATGCAGCGAGAAGATGTTGAGATACGCCTCGCGACCGAGCAGGAAGCCGGTCACCGCGAAGACCACCGCGAAGACGCCGCGCAGGGCCGCGCCCGCGAGCGGGCCGCCTAGCCGAACGTTACGAACGCCGCGCATACGTCGTTGGCCACGAATCGGCCCCGGCGCGTGAGCCGCACGCGATCGGCGCTTGCTTCGAGCAGGCCGGCGGCGCGGAACTCTTCGACGATCGAGGCGTAGAACGTAAGGAAATCAAGACCGTAACGCTCTTTGAACGCTTCCGGCACAACCCCTTGCGCGGTCCGCAGCGAGAGCATCGCCGCCTCGCCCGCGCGGCGCGCGCCCTCGAGCCGCTCGGTCTCGGACGGGATCGGCCGCCCGGAGGCCGCAGCGGCGACGTACTCCTCGAGGTCGCGCGTGTGCACGCCCCGCTCGCCGCGGCGAAACGACGCGGCGCCGACGCCCAATCCGACGTAATCGCCGTTGTTCCAGTAATTCTCGTTATGACGGCAGCGGTGGCCCGGCTTGGCGAAGTTCGAGATCTCGTACTGTTCGTAGCCGGCCGCTTCCAACCGGTCGATCGCCTCGCCGTAGAGGTCGGCCTCGAGCGCGTCGTCCGCGAACGCGCGTGGCTCGCGCAGCTGCCAGGCGGCGTACGGCGTGCCTTCCTCGACGGTCAGTCCGTAGGTCGAGACGTGGTCCACGCCGAGCGCTATCGCGCGTTCGAGGTCCCGCCGCCAGCTCTCGCGCTTTTGACCGGGCACCCCGAAGATCAGATCGAGCGAGACCGAGGGCATGCCCGCTGCCCGCGCCTGTGCGACCACCGCCGCGACCTGTTCGGGCGTGTGCTTGCGGCCCAGCGTCGCGATCTCGGCCGGCTGGAACGATTGCACGCCGATGGAGACGCGCGTGACGCCGGCCGCGCGATAGCGCGCGAAGTCGCCCTCGCGCACCAGCTCCGGATTCACCTCGACGGAGATCTCGGCTCCGTCCGGCAAGGAGAAGCGCTCGCGCAACCGCCCGATCAGGCCGGCAAGTTCGGTCGCATCGTACGCGTTGGGCGTGCCGCCGCCGAAGAACAGCGTCGCGGCCGGAACCGGTTCCGTCGCGGCGATCTCCGACTCGAGCGCGCGCAAGTAGCGGTCCGAGGCGCTGCGGCGGTGCGGCCACTTCGCGAAGTCGCAATACGGGCAGATGTACGGACAGAACGGCAGGTGGACGTAGATGCCGAGCGTCGGGCCCGGGCTCACGTCGCGATCGCGCAGATCCCGACGGCGCCGGGGCCGATGTTGACCGCGATGACCGTGCCGACCTCGGCGGTGGCGATCTCGGCCGGCTCTCGCAGTCGCGTGCGCAGAAGGGCTTCGAGGGTCGCGGCGCTCGCGGGCGCGTTGGCGTGCGCGATCGTGATCTTCACGCGTTTTTCGTCGCCGAGCGCGCGCACGACCTGATCGACGGTGATCTCCTGCGAACGCTCGAAGCTGCGGCTCTGACCCGCCAGACCGATCGAGCCGTCGTCGGCGACGCGCAGCACCAAGCTCACGCCCATCATCCCGCCGAGCGCGACCAGGGGCCTCGCGAGGCGCCCGGTGCGGCCCAAGAACGACACGTCCGGAATGGCGAAGAACGCCTGACCGTGCAAGCGCTTGCGATCGCCCGCGAGGGCGACGGCATCGGCGTCGCCGCCGGCGCGCGCGACCGCGATCGCCTCCATCGCCTGCAGGCGAAAGAGCGCCGACGCGCTCTTCGAATCGACCACGCGCACCTTCGAACCGAACGGCTTGGCGGCTTCGACCGCGTTCGCGTAGGAGCCCGAGAGCGCGGCCGCTACCGTCATCGCGACCACGTCGTTGCCCAGATCGACCTGACGCTTGAACGCGTCCGCGAACGACTTCACCGTCGGCGGCTCGGTGGTCGGCGGATCCTTGACCGTCTCCATACGGCGGTAGAGCGCCGCCCGCTCGATGTCGATGCCGTCGCGCAGGCGCTGTTCGCCGACGACCACGATGATCGGAACGATCTCGACGCCGAGCGCACGCCCGTCGTCGGGCGTGATGTCGGCGGTGCTGTCGAGGACGAGTGAGACGGCCACGGTTTCCTTCTTTCTAGTCTTGCGCGCTGAAGATGCCGACCGCACCCGGACCTGCGTGAACGGCGATGACCGGCCCGGCTTCAAGGATGTCGAGCAGCTTCGGCTCGACGCCGCCCAGTCTCGCCCGCAGTTCTTCGAGAACGCTCTGCGCCAGGGGGAGCGCGTCGGTGTGCATCACGAGGTAGCGCGCATTGGCCGGGTCCGGCGTGTTCTGGATCGTCAGGTCGAGCATCGCCTGCCGCGCGCGCGTCATCGTGCGGACCTGGGCCTCGGCCGCGACCTCGCCGTCCTTGAGCCGAAGCACCGGGACGATCTTCATCAGCGAACCGATCAAGGCTTGCGCCTTGCCGATGCGTCCGTTGCGCTGCAGGTGCGAGAGGTCGGGAACGCACGCGTACAATCGCTGCGTCGCCTCTTCTTCGATAAGCTCGGCCTCGATCTGGTCGAGGGTCGCGCCTTGTTTCCGCAACTCGTCCGCGAGCAGGATCTGCATCCCGAGGCCGCCCGCGGCGGTCTCCGAGTCGACGATCCGGATGGTCGCGTCGGGGAATACCGACGCGGCGGCGCGCGCGGCGATGATCGTGCCCGAGAGCTTCGACGAGACGACAACGCAGAGCACCTCGTCGCCGCGCTCGACCAACGGGCGGAAGGCCGCCTCGAACATCGCGGCGGTCGGCTGCGAGGTCGTCGGCAGCACCGGTTCGGCGGCCAGCTTGGCGTAGAACTCCGGGCGCGTCAGATCGACGTAGTCGCGGAAGCTCCGATCGCCCCACAGCACCATCAGCGGGACGACCGTCACGCCGAGCGCTGCGGCCCGCGACGGTTCGATATCCGAGGTCGAATCGGTGACGATCGCGACGGCCATCGCTACGCCTCCTCCTTCACGACCTGGGCGGCGACCAGTTCGGAGATCTTGCCGATCACGTCGTTGCGGACTTCTTCGATCGCCAGGCTGATCGAGTTCTGGATGGCGTTGCGGGACGCCCGGCCGTGGGTGACGATGCAGTTGCCGCGCAGCCCGAGCAAGGGCGCGCCACCGATCGTCTCGTAGTCGTACTTCTTGCGCAGCTTGCGCAGCGACGGCAGCATCAGGGCAGCGCCGAGCTTGGCGATCACGCTGCCGCCGAGCATCGCATCTTTGATGACGGCGCCGAGCGTCGAGATCAGGCCTTCGCTGGTCTTGAGCACGACGTTGCCGACGAATCCGTCGGCCACGATCACGTCGGCCAGGTTGCGGAACATATCCTTGCCTTCGACGTTACCGGTGAAGTTGATCGGCGCCGCCTCGAGCAGCTTGGAGGCTTCGAGCACCAGCGCGTTGCCCTTGGTGCGCTCTTCGCCGACCGAGAGGATGGCGACGCGCGGGTCGGCGATGTGCAGAGCCTTCTGCGCGTAGGCCGAGCCCATGATGCCGAACTGCTCGAGCCATTCAGGGCGGCAGTCGACGTTCGCGCCCGAATCGAGCAGGACGGTCGGCCCGTTGAGGGCCGGCCAGACGGTCGCGATCGCCGGACGGGCGATCCCCTCGATGGTGCGCAGCTTGATGAGCGCGATCGCCAGGAACGCCCCGCTGTTGCCGGCGGAGACGACCGCGTCGGCCTCCCCGCGCTTGACCATCCCGACGGCGATGCCGAGCGACGTGGTCTCGGCGTGACGCAGGGCCTGCGAGGCGTGCTGGTCCATCGGTACCGCATCGGGTGCGTGCACGACCCGGATGTTGGCGGGCGCGTCCGAGCCCAAGAGCGGCTTGACCTGGGCTTCGTCGCCGACCAGCACGATGTCGGCCTCGTAGGCGCGCGCGGCGATCAGGGCGCCGGCGACGATCTCGCCGGGCGCGTTGTCGCCGCCCTTCGCGTCGACGGCGAGGATCGGTCGTTTCGAGTCAGTCATCGATGGAAATCCAGAACTCCGCGTTGTTCAGACCGCCGTAGTAGTATTCGACCTCGACACCCGGAAACGCCGCTTGCATCTCTTCGCTCATTCGCCGGGCGTCCTTCTCCGTCTGGGCGCCTCCGTAATAGAGCGTGATCAAGCCGCCGCCTCCGGCGCCGAGGGCCTCAAGCACGGCCTTGGCCGCATCCGCAAGCGACGCGCCTGCATAGAGCTTGCCCGCCGCGAGCGCCGCCGGCGTGCCCTCGGCGACGGTCGTTCCGCCGACCGTCGCGTCCTTGCCTGCGAAGAAGACCTGGGCCGCGCGGGCGCGCCCGGCGGCCGCCATGATCGCGTCCTCGCTCGGCACCGCATCTCCGGCGGAGCGGAACGCGAACAGGCCGGCGACGCCCGACACCGGATCGGTGGTCGGCAGGACGTGCACCGTCTTGCCGGTCAGGCCGGCGATCTCGCGGGCGGCCAGCGCCACGTTCTTGTCGTTCACGAAGAGGTAGACGTCGTCGGAGAGGCACTTGTTCACGGCCAGCAGCAGGTCCCGCACGCTCGGGTTCTTGACGCCCGAGACGACCACTTCGGCGCCCAACTCCTTCGCGATCCGTTCGAAGCCGGGGCCGGGCACGCCCGCGACGATCGAATGCGCGACCGCGGGTTTGTCGACGACCAGGACGTTGTGCTGCTGTTCCATGTTATCGACCTTGACGCGGGTCAGCTCGCCGTGGGCTGCGGCGATCGTCTGGACCCGGTCCGGATCGTCGGTGTGGATGTGGACCTTGATGGTCGGCGGTGCGCCGATGACGAGCAGCGACTCGCCGTGCGGTTCGAGTAGGCCGCGCAGGTCGGACGCGCCGCAGGTCGCTTGCTCGAGGATGAATTCGGTACAGAACTTGTTCTCGCCGACGACTTGGGTCTGGGTGAAGACCCTCTGCTTGGCGGGGCGGCGCGGGAAGAGGGTGGCGCGCACCTTGACGTCGGGCAAGAACCGGAGCACGCCTTCTAGGAAGAAGACGAAACCCGCACCGCCCGAATCGACCACGCCCGCCTCTTTGAGGACCGGGAGCTGATCCGGGGTCCGGTCCAGCGCCTCGTTTGCCGCCTTGAGCACGCCATTGGCGAAACGGTAGAGGTCGGGCTCGTGGAGGGCCTCGTGGTAGGCCGCGTCCGCGGCCGCCTCGGCGACCGAGATGATGGTGCCCTCGACCGGCCGGAGCAGGGCCGAACGGGCGGCCGCGACCGCCTCTTTCATACCGGTGGCCAGGATGAATGTATCGATCTCGCTGCGGTGGCGGACGTGGTGGGCGAACCCGCGCAGCATCTGGGAGATGATCACTCCCGAGTTGCCCCGGGCACCCATCAGGCTCCCTTGGGCGGCGACCGCGGCGACTTCGGAGAGCGGCGCCCCGTGGATCTTGCCCGCCTCGAGGGCGGCCGAGCGGACCGTCAGGTACATATTGGTCCCGGTGTCCCCGTCGGGGACCGGGAAGACGTTGAGGTCGTTGAGGACCTGGCGATATTTCCTGAGGAAATAGGTCCCGGCGGTCAAAAATTTGGCATAGGCCCGGCCGTCGAGAGAGGTCACGTCCATCAGGGCCCGGTCTTTGGGGAGACCGTGAGGAATCCTTGCGCCCAGGCCCGCACCCGTGATACTATCCCGAGGTTGCGCCGTCGGAGGCGCCGTCCAAGCTTTATTCTAAGGGGAACTGGTTCCATGGCGAAGCGCTGCGAAGTCTGCTCGAAGGGTCCGATGGCCGGCAATAATGTCAGCCACGCGATGAACAAGACCCGTCGCCGCTGGCTGCCCAACCTGCAGGCGGTCAAGATCAACGACCGCGGCACGCACCGCACCGCGCGCGTCTGCGCCCAGTGCCTGCGCAGCAAGCGCGTCACCCGCGCCGTCTAACCGACGCGCCGACCTTTCAAGACGACCGCCGGCTTCGTGCCGGCGGTCGCTTTTCATTCGACGAAGTCGATCGCCCAGTCGTTGCAGAGCATCCAGTGCCCCTTCGGGTACTCGAACGACTGCACGCCGCGATTGGTGAAGCCGGCCTTCTCGCAGACGCGATTGGACGGGACGTTGTCGACCGCCGGATAGGCATGGAGCGACGCCAGCCGCTTCCGCTCTCGCGCGAGCGCGACGATCTGCGACGCGGCCCGGCTGGCGATGCCCCGGCCGCCGTACTCCGGCAGCACGAACCAACCCGTTTCGTAGACCGGTCCGCCGGGCGAAGCCGTCTCCCAATAGCCGATCGTGCCGACGCATGCGTCGCCGAGCCGAATCGTGAACATGCCTTCGGTCGCAGGCAGCGCGAGGAAGCGCCGATGCCTCGCGGCGATCTGCTCGGCCGTCTCGATCCCGCCCAAATGCGCCATCATCGCCGGATCGCCAAGCGTCTGCACGAGGATGCCAAGATCGTCCTCCGACCACGGGCGCAGCACGATCGCATGCTCGCTCACGGGCGCGCGACGATCCCCGCTATGAGGATTTGGCGCGTCTTGGCATCCTCGACGACGAACGCGAACGGACGGTCGACCTTGAACGTCATCACGCGATGCGGGCCTTGCTCGGAGCCGACGATCGATACGACCGCCATCTTCACACCGCGCTCGTCGACCGCGATCGCCCCCTGTTGAAAGGCGAACGTCAGACCGACGCCCGGCTTCCCGAAGATGGGCGAGAAGTCCGCGTCCGCGCCGAACGCGCTCGTCACGCCGAGACCGAGAAGTGCCTTGACGAGATCGACGTGTGAGGAAATGGAGAATCTGGGGAGAGCGAGCTCGACATCCATCGGCTGGAACGGCTTGTCGAGCACCTGGATCGCGTGCGTGAGCGTCGACGCCGTCAGCTTCGTCGGCAGCGCGATCATCATGCTATTCCCGTCGGTGAAGGGCAACCGAAGGTAGCGCCCCCGGGCATCTTCGAACACCGCAGCGGCGACACCGCGATGCATCATGGGTACCGTCATCGTTCCATCGACAGCGTTGAACGGTTCGGGCTTCGTGGCGGCGAGAGCGAACGGTTGCGACCATTCGACATGATAGACGAGCGCGTCGGCTGCGACGAATGTGAGGTCGGGCGGGAGGGGAATACGCGGAACCTGACCATCGGTCGCACGGGAGACCCATCGCTCGATCCTGGGGACCGCATCGGGCGATCCGAAGTCGACGTGCGCGATATCGGCACCGAATCGCTCGCGAATCGCTGATTCGTAGGATCGGAGCGTCCTGAAGCGGCGGTCGATCCACATCCCATCCTGAACGCGGAAGCCCGGGAGCGGCAAGCGCGCCTCGGCCGCTTCGTCGACGCCAAGCGCCTCGACGATCTGGTCGTGAGTTCGTCCGCGCGCGCCGACGGCCAGCATCGCGAAGAGCCTGCGTAGGCCGTAGGGCGAGAGCACCAGGTTCCGCCGGTAGTCGTGGGTCGTGATCGCCCCGATCAGCCGTACGTCGGGTACCCGATGCGCGACGGTCTCGGCCATTGACGGCACGTCGGACTTCGGCTGGGTCGCCGGGGAGCAACTCGCTAGCGCTATTCCGAGGACGCCCAGCGCGAGGAGCCCGGCACGCGTCGTCATGTCACAAGAACAGGGCGGACTTCAGCTGCGTGACGCAGCGCGTGACGTCGTTCGGTTCGAGGGTGACCAGGTATTCGATGCGCAGGTGCGAGGCGTCGATGTTCTTGTGGCGGACGGCGCACAGGATCGGACCGCGCCGGCTGGGCGCGAACGAGAGCGAGAGCAGGCCGCCGGCGAGGTCGAACGACTTGGCCGGGCCGTTGCCGGAGTTGATCTCGGTCAGATAGTCGGCCAGTTCGCGCAGTTCGTAGACCGCGAGTTCGAGATCGAAGGCCGCCTCGATCGGCGCGGCCGTCGCGTGCGCGCGGACCGCGATCAGATCGAGTCCGTCGGGCTCCGCGACGTCGGGATGCTTGTAGCCGAGAAGTTCGAGCCGTAGGTTCGCGGCGTTGGTCGTTCCGAAGAGCACGTCGCCGGTCATCGCTGCGGTCCCTCGACTCTGGTCGCTACGCTCCCGACGCTCGGGATGACGAGTCGCACGTTCGCCCGCACGCCTACCCGTAGATGATCTTGTGTTTGGGCGGGGCGAACTTGAGGCGGGGGCCGTCTTCTGCGGTCGCGCGGATCGACTCGCTCTCGACGTTGCTGCGTTCGCAGAAGCGCATCGTGCGCTCGTCGTCGACGTGGTAGCCGAGCGGGTTCCACTTCGAGAGCGCCGCGACCGGGTCGACGCTCGCGCCGCCGTAGGTGCCGGTGTTCGCGACCGAGCGCGCGCACAGCGCGGTCGCGAGCAGCGTCGCCGCGAACGGCGAGGCGCCCAGGCCGATGAAGACCGCCATCGAGGAGGCGAACGTATCGCCGACCCCGTGGGCCGGATAGGCGGGATAGTACGGCGCGCTGATGCGGTGGTAACTGTAGCCGTTTGAGTAGAGCAGCTTCGTGCGGTGCTTCTCGCCGTCGCGTTCGAAAGAGGTGATCGCGATCGACTCCGGCCCGAGATCGAAGAGCTTGTTGAGGAACGCGTGTTCCGACATTCCGGGAACGCCGCCGCCGGCCAGCACCTCTGCCTCGAACCGGTTGGGCGTGATGATCTGCGCCATCGGCACCAGCAGATCGCGGATCGCGCGGGCGGTCTCCTCGCTGACGTACAGCCCCTTCTGATAGTCGCCGATCACCGGATCGAGCAGCACGACGCCCTTGTAGTCGCGCAACTGGGTCGCGACGATGTCCACCAGGTTGGGTTTGGGCAAGTAACCGATGATGACGATGCCCGGACGCTGGCCGATCAGGAACGCGACGTCGCGGCGGAACTGGAGCGGATCGGCGATCGACGACGAGCGCCCGGCGAAGCCGCCGTGGGCCGAGGCGAACATGGTCGGCACGTGGATCAGGCGCGCGCCCAGCGCGTTCGCGATCGCGCCCGCGGCCTGATTGCCGAGAAAGCCCATGCCGACGGAGTTCTGGATGCTGCCGACCAGCGGGAAGCCGGCGAGGTCGTCGTTATTGCGATTCAAGCGAGTCCCATCCCGTACGCGCGACCGGTGTCTCGAGCCCGTCGTCCGCGCGCAGAACGAGGCCGTCCTCCGCGCGAAACGTACCGACCCTAAAGAGTTCTCGGCCGAAACGGG
>JANWKW010000123.1 GCA_025451135.1 Vulcanimicrobiia bacterium
CGACGGCGACATCGCCGACGAGCATGCACTGGAACGGGCGCTCGCGGGATGCGAGGCCGCCTACTACCTCGTGCACTCGATGGGTTCGACCCACGATTTCGTGCAGCGCGACCGGCGTTCGGCAGAGGCGTTCGGGGCCGCCGCTCGGCGCGCCGGCGTCGGGCGCATCGTCTACGTCGGCGGACTGGGGGAGGACGGAGACGATCTTTCGACGCACCTGCGCAGTCGCCACGAGGTCGGCCAGGTACTGCGCGAGAGCGGCGTCCCGACGATCGAGTTCCGGGCCGCGCAGATCATCGGCAGCGGCTCGATCAGTTTCGAGATGATGCGCCATCTGACCGAACGGCTGCCGGTCATGATCGCGCCGCGCTGGGTCTCGACATTGGGCCAGCCGATCGCGATCCGCGACGTCTTGGCGTATCTAATCGCGGCCCTCCATCGCCCGGCCGAGAGCCGCGTCTACGAGATCGGCGGCGCCGACGTGCTGTCGTATCGCGATATGATGCTGCGCTTCGCCGCCATCCGCGGGCTCAAGCGACGCATCGTGGTCGTACCCGTGCTCTCGCCCAGGCTCTCGTCCTACTGGGTCCATCTGGTGACGCCGATCCCGGCCAAGCTGGCGCAGCCGCTGATCCGCGGCCTCTACAACGAGGTGATCGTCCGCGACGATTCGGCCGCGCGCGATTTCCCGGCCATCCATCCGATCGGCTACGACGAAGCGGTGAGACTGGCGCTGGACCGGTACGCGACGTTCGAGCCCGAGACCGCGTGGTTCGATGCGTTCGCTGCCGAGAAACTCCGCGACGATTTCACCGGCATCAAGGAGGGCATGCTGATCGACCATCGCGTGCGCGCCTCTACCGCACCGGCGGACCGGGTCGCCAAGGTGTTCGCGTCGCTCGGCGGCGAGCGCGGCTGGCTGGCCGCCGATCCGCTCTGGCGCTTGCGCGGCGTTCTGGACCGTTGGGCCGGCGGCGTCGGTCTGCGGCGCGGCCGGCGATCGGCCTCGAGCCTACGCGTCGGGGACGCGCTCGACTTCTGGCGCGTCGAAGCCTATGAACCCGGGCACACGCTGCGCTTGCGCGCGGAGATGCGGTTGCCGGGGCGCGCGTGGCTGCAGTTCGAAGCGCTTCCGGCTCCGGGCGGCTCGACGCTGCAGCAGAGCGCCTTCTTCGAACCCCGCGGTCTCGCCGGCTACCTCTACTGGTACGCAGTCGCGCCGTTCCACGCATGGGTCTTCGGACAGATGGCGACCCGCATCGTACGCGCCGCCGAAGCCGAGAGCGCCGAGGGACGCGACCGCAAAGAAGAAGCCCCGTGAAGACGGGGCCGAAGTGGTAGCGCCAACGAGAATCGAACTCGTCTCTTCGCCGTGAAAGGGCGACGTCCTAACCGATAGACTATGGCGCCGTGGACGGAACCCTTACGCTACCCGAGGGGTCGGGGTCCTGTCAATGCAAAGGGTCGGGGATGCAACGCCCCGCCCGCCTCCTGGATCTGGCGACCGCCGTCCCGCCCTTCGCCCTCGACCAACCCGACGTGATGCGTCGGGTCGACGCCCAGTTCGGCTCGCGCTCGGCGGTGGTCGAACGGCTGCTCCCGGTCTTCGCCAACACCGGTATCGAGCGGCGCTATTCGTGCGTCCCGATCGAATGGTACTACGACGACCACGGCTGGCCGGACCGCAACGCGATCTACCTCACGTCGGCGGTCGAGCTGCTCGAGCGGGCGACCCTCGACGTCTTGGCGCGGGCCGGCCGCAGCGTCGAGGAGGTCGACGCGATCGTCTCGGTCTCGACCACCGGGATCGCCACCCCGAGCTTGGACGCGCTCCTGATGGAGCGACTGCCGTTCCGGCGGACGACCCGGCGCCTCCCGATCTTCGGCCTCGGGTGCGCCGGCGGAGTGTTGGGCCTGGCCCGGGCGGCCGCGATGGCGCAGAGCCGGCCGGGCGGCCTCGTGCTCTTCCTTGTGGTCGAACTCTGCGCGCTGTCGTTCCGCAAGGACGACTTCAGCAAGAGCAACATCGTCGCGACCGCGCTCTTCGGCGACGGTGCCGCGGCCGCGCTCGTGTGCACCGAGGGCGACGGCCCGGCGATCGCCGCGTCGGGCGAATGCACCTTTCCGGATACGCTCGACATCATGGGCTGGGACGTCGCCGACGACGGGCTCAAGGCGATCTTCTCGCGCGACATCCCGGGTCTGGTCGAGAGCGAGATGCGGCGCGTCGCTTCGGACTATCTGTCCGAATCCGGCCTGCGCCTGGACGACGTCGATACGTTCCTCTCGCATCCGGGCGGCGCGAAAGTGCTCGACGCGCTCGAGCATGCGTTCGGCCTGCCCGCGGGTGGCCTGGCGGAATCGCGTTCGGTCCTGCGCGACTACGGCAACATGTCGGCCGCCACCGTGATGTTCGTCCTGGAGCGCGCACTGCACGGGGGTTCGCTCGCCGCGCCGGCGTTCCGGCGGGCGCTGGTGACCTCGATGGGGCCGGGCTTCACCGCCGCGTTCGCGACCCTCGAACGCACGTGATCGCCATCCTGGTCGTGTGCGGCCTGGTCGCCCTGCAGCGTCTGCTCGAACTCCGCTATGCGGATCGCAACACGCGCGCCCTGCTCGCGCGCGGAGCGGTCGAGACGGGCGCGGCCCACTATCCGCTCTTCATCCTGCTGCACGGAGGGTGGCTGTTGGTCACGGCGATCGTCGCGCTCGCGACCCACGCGGCGACGAACTGGTGGCTGATCGGTCTGTTCGCCGTGCTGCAGGCCGCGCGCATTTGGGTGATCGCGACGCTCGGACCGTATTGGACGACCCGGCTGATCTCGCTGCCCGGCACACCGCTGATCCGCTCGGGACCCTTCCGGTTCGTGCGCCATCCCAACTATCTCGTCGTGACAATTGAAATCGCGACCCTTCCACTCGCGTTCGGCGAGTATCTGGTCGCGATCGGGTTCACGGTGCTCAACGCCGCCCTCCTCGCGGTTCGTATCCGCGAGGAGGAACGGGCGCTGGCGAATCGTCCGACCGGTTAGAACTTGAAGTTGAAACCGCCGCGGATGATGTCGGCGTTGAGGCTCGCCGTGTGGGTGAACACGTTCGTCGGGAACGGGATCGCCGGATTGAACGCCGTCAGGTTGGTGCTGGTGCCCGAGATCGAACCGAAGTTCGCGTGGAGGTATTCCATCTTGAACGAGATCTTCGGCGCCAGCTTGGCTTCTGCGCCGCCGCCCCAGATGAGACCCGTGCGGGTCGCGCTCTGCGCGTTAGTCTCGATCGCCGGGGCGAACGTGTCGGTGAACAGCGTGTTGTACTTGAACGTCGTCTGGGCGTAACCGGCGGTGGCGTACGCGAGCGTATGGCCGCTGGTGAAGCCGAGGCGAGCGCGGATCGACGAGAGCGAACGCGTCGAGACGCACTGCGTGATCGTGAACGAGGTCGGGGCGCAGCACGGGTCGACGCCGGGGCCCGACTGCGAACCCGAGAGGTTCATCGAGCTATAGTCGCCTTCGATGCCGAACACGACGCCGTTGGCGCTCTGCCAGTTGTAGCCGAGTTGGGCGCCGTAGGTGCCGCCGTCGGAGCCGACGTGCTGGTTGCCGACGAAGTCGATCGCCGGAACGCTGCTGGTGGCGAAGTAGCCCGTCGGGCTGAAGGTGGTGGTGGTGGTTGCCGAGGTCGTGCCCGAGGCTTGGCCGCCGGTCACGCCGACGTACCAGCCGCTGAAGTCATCGGCTTGAACCGGCAGCGCGGCGCAGATCGCAAATGCGATCGCGGCGGCGCCGAGGAGGATCTTATTCATCGAGCTTATGCCTTTCGTTATGGACCATAAGTTGACGCCACTCTAGCACACGAGTATGCGAGCGGCGTCACACTTTAGGCCGAAAGACTAGCGCGCGTGCGCGATGCGGCTTAGCGATGAGCCCCGAGCACTACCGATGCTTGCGTCAGCGCCGCCTTGTGCGCGGCTTGATCCGCCGCAGTCGTGAAGCCGGTCACGTCGGCCGCCATCCATTCTTGCGGATAGAGCTCGAAGATCTGGGTGTTGTTGTCGAGGCCGTATTCCAGCGCTTTGCCGAGATCGATCGGGGAGACGCCCGGTTGCGGCGCGGTCGATGCGACAATGGTCTGGAACTCGAACGGCACCTGGCCGACGTGCCGCGTGAGCGCCTGACACCAGTACAGGTTCACGACCTTGGCCTGCGGATTGCACGCGGCCGGCGTCGAGGTCGGCAGGGCGACGTTCGCGATCCCGAGGTTTTCGGTTCCGAACCCGATGCCTTTGCTGGCGGCGTCTTGCGCGACGGCGTTCGGGTAATCGTAGATCGACGGGCCGCCGTCGAGTCCGTTGAGGGCCACCAGCAGCTGCTTATCGGTGAGCTGCGCGCCCATCGCGTTGACGACGTTCTTGGCATGCTGGACCCAGCCGTCGTAGGTGAAGTTCACCGGCGACTGCTGCCATTTCCCGAGACAGTCGGCGTGAGCGCCCGTATCGAAGTGCGCCGGGATCGCCTCGACGCCGAAGCCGATCGCGAAGCGCATGTAGCCGATCCGCGGAGCTAGCGCCGAGGCGTTATAGCTGTAATGGGCGATCGCATGCCGGATGAAGGCGAACCAGTCGCTCTCGAAGGTCGGGTCCATGTAGTCGGGCGCCGGCGGCTGGCCGTCGCATTGCACGACCGGCACGCCGTCGCCGCCGGACCCGACCGGATCCGTCACCCAGGCGGGCGTCACCGGGTTGCGCTGACCGCGCTCCGGACCGTCGGAGAAGAGCAGATTGACGGTCAGACCGGCGTTGACGTACGGCGCGGCGAGTCCGTGGACCGGATCGTCGATGATGCTCCAGTCGTAGACGCCCTTGACCGTCTCCAGCTCCGACCATTGGACGACGAGACTCACGCCGCAGAGCGTCGGGTCCTTACCGATGACGTTGCTCTCCAGCTGTGATTCGTAGATGCCGCCGTCGACTACGTACGGATTCCACACGTACATGCCGTGCGGAGCGCCCGGTACGGCGACGCGCGGGTCCGGACCGACGCATGGGGGCGCGGCGGCCGGAGCGACCGGCGGCGGCGGCGGCGCGAAGGTCTGATCGACCGCGATGGTGAGGCGCTGGGCCGGGTCGCCGTTGTCGGTGACGAAGATCGACGCGCATCCGAGCGCGTTGCCCGGGAGCAGGCCGTTGAACGCCACGCTCGCGCTCGGACCGGCCACGCTCTGCGCATAGACGCCGTTGCCGGTCGTCATCTTGAGCGGACCCACGAACGCGTTGGAACAGTTGCCTTTCAAGCCGGGCCGGGTGACGATCGAGAACGTCGAGGCACCCGGTTCGGAGAGCGCGACCGACTGGACCGTCTGACAGGCCGCCGGCGCGGTCGAACCCGCGCAGCCGAACTGCACGGTCTTCGGCGTCGCGGTGAATTTCTGCAGCGCGGGTATCGCGAGCGTCACGGGAACCGCGACGTGGTCGCCGGAACCATCCGCGACGTCGAGCGTGCACGACTTCGCGATCGCTCCTTGACCGAACGGCACCACGGTGAACGTGCCCGCACCGCCGGCGACGGTCTTCGGCGAGACCTGAATGCCGCTGCCGCTCGTGCAGCCGCTCGCAACCGTCGCCGCCGTCGTACCGCTGAATCCGCTCACCGTCACCGGAACGATCTGATTGGCCCGCGCGATCGTCACGCTCGTCGGGTCGGCCCCCGGGGCGATGGCGACGTCGATCGCGGCGCGCTTCTTCTGCGACGCATCGGTGATGAGCGGATTGACCGCCGAGGTGAGCGATGCCGTCGAGACGCTGCCGTCGCTGCCGCTCACGATCACGCCGCAAGTCGCGGGCGGCGTCGCGCCGGTCGCGTAGACGAGGAACATCAGCGGAACGCCGGCCTGATCGATCTGCGCCTGCCCGTCGCCCGCGACAGCGATCGCGCCGGCCGCACCGGTGCAGGTCGGGTCGGCGACCGGCGTGTAGGCGACGCCCGGCGTATCGCCGGAGACGGTGAACGAATCGGCCGGCGCGTCGTCGGTCAACTGCACCGGCGTTGGGCTCACCTCGAGCGAACCCCGCTGTGCGCCGGGCAGAGAGGGAGCTATCGGAACGGAGCCTCCGCTCGAACACGCCGCAAGGGCGAGGATCAGCAGGCCTGAGATGATGGAACGACCGCGCATCGACCGCCTCGTATATTTCCGCGCATGAGCGCTTGGTGGGCCCAGTAGGATTCGAACCTACGCGCTACCAGTTATGAGCCGGCTGCTCTACCGCTGAGCTATGGGCCCCGACAGCACGTGGATTCTTCCAACAAACGCCCGCTCGCTCCCGCGCGTCGCACGCGGGAGCCATCTCTCATGCCGATTTCATCGGGAGGCTAACGCAGTGCTTTGAACGCCTTGGCGCCGGGGTAGTAGGCGCGCTCGCCCAGCTGCTCCTCGATCGCCATCAGGCGGTTGTACTTGGCAACGCGGTCGCTGCGTGAGAGCGAGCCGGTCTTGATCTGGC